>DAOVAM010000090.1 GCA_030671065.1 Candidatus Aminicenantota bacterium | reverse complement strand
CAGCAGGTAATAACCCCATCCAAAGTTTTACCAATAATAGCATCATCTGAGGATTCTACAATAGCTGCAAGTTGGGAGAGTGCTTCTTCTTGAGCGTGAAAGTTTTGAAATGATTTAGAACACCGAGAAGTTTTTTTGTTTGTTTTTCTGGCTTTTTTTTCCATCATGTCACTCAACTGCCTCTTTAAGCTAATTTAAAATAAAATGTAATTTATAGAATTATCTTCGGCGTGAAGCTCATCAATTTTGAGATTGTCCCTTTCCTTAGAAATTAGTCTATCATACATTATTTAGCCAGTTCAAGACGGTACTCTCGTTCAATAGTTTGGTTATGCGACGGTGGATTTTAAGTCCATTCCGTTTGTTCAAATTAAAATATGCTGATCCATATGTGTCCGATATGCGCCAAAAATTGATTAATTCTAAAGTATTATTTTCTAAGAATTAATAAGTATTTTGCTTTTGTTTAATGTTGACTTTGTGCCGAAGTTTTTTTATGATTCACTCTTGAAACTCATGAATAAAATTTCGCTTTTAGCCGGATCCGATCATAAGAGAATGGAACAATTCAGGAACATGTTCAGATTTCCTGGTGTCCATTCTTTCGAACATAGAAATTCAAGACGGAAAGGAGAGGAATAATGAGAAAATCAAAAATCTCTGTTGTGTTGTTGTCCTTTCTATTTATTTTGATGATCAGCTTGCTGATCCCCGGACAACAGCGCAGGCAGAGGGCTCCGTGGAGTGAACGCTCTCCTGCTGTCGGCAAGAAGGTTCCTGAAGTCTTGGTCTACGACAAAGACCTGAATCAGATCCCACTCAGCAGTCTCTACAAGGATACGATCATGGTGATCCAGTGGGGAGGCTGCACGTGACCGCCTTGGCGCAATATAGTCTCCCGTGAGGAGGCTCTCAGAAAAGCATTCACCAAGCAAGGCGTTTCCTTCTACTATGTTTTAAGCCGTGAACCCCATCCCGGTTTCTACGGCTTTAGTCAACCCGACAGCCTTACAGAGCGGCAGGAGTATATCCGCTTAGCCAGCGTAGAGCTTCAGTTCGAGATTCCCTGGATCATCGATGTTATGGATAATACCCTGCAGAAAACTTTTGGCGGTATGCCAAACATGGAGTTCGTCATCGGCCCGGACGGCAAACTCCTTGCCAGCTGGGATTGGGCGAATCCTAACGAGCTTAAACAGTTTCTTGAGGAGAAGGTCGGTCCTTCTGGAATTAGCGAAGAGGAGTGGGGAGAGCTATCCCAGCGAAGAGGAAGAGCGATCTCGCTTGCGAACAATGATGAAGTGCCGGGAACACAGGTCCCGCATTCGGCCCTTTCATCTCTGAAAGTTGAGCGTATTTCGGAGGAAAGTGCGGAGAAGTCCCCATTCACTCTAACAGCAGGCACGTTCCCTCCAGGGATCACTCCGAACGGCCAGAGCCGGCTTTATCTGACAATTCAACCTGATACTGGAGGTGGGCTTCATTTCGACAGTAAAGAAGCCTCTGTGATTCTTCTGACAGATGCGAAAGGCATTCAGTTTCAAAGAGATGAGTTGAAGGCCGGTGTTCTTCGCAGAGGTGAGGACATTTATCCCCATACAGTGGGAGCAAACTGGATGCAGGAAGAAGGAGCAGAAAACATGGAATTCATTGCTACTGTTGTGGCGAAAATGGCAGCCGGAGAAGAGCCTGTACAAGAGAAGACAGCAAAATTCCGGATTGCCGGCGCAATCCCGGTAATAAGCGGGAGTATGGATGAGATTCTGATAACTCAATTTCCCAAAAAGGACAAGCTTAAAAAGCTGAAAAGTGCACTGGTTAAATCCGGGGACATACCGTTTGATGTTGAGGCGTTTATCCAGGTTGATCGTTCCAACCCAAGTCAGGGGACAGGTTACATCGTCTTAAAAATTGATGCGGCTGGCGGCTACAAATGGAATAATCTTTCAGATACGCAGCAGATCAAGATGAATTCTATCTCCGGAGTCAAACTAGAAAAAGACACGCTTGTCGCAGGAAAACGCGACTATGAAGAAGATGCGGATGATCGGATTTTCACGTTCAAACTGGTCCTGGAGCCTGATGCCAAGCAGATCTCCTTTGAGGTTACACCTGAGGCCTGGGTGTGTCATTCGAAACAAGGCTGGTGTCGGGAATTTGTTGTGCCTTTTAAAGTGACTGGCAAACTGTAGAAAATAAAAGGCGTTTGGGGCCTCGAAGAGGCCCCTTAACGCTTTATTTCGTCAGGCTTGACTGGCTTCTCAGTTTAATCCTTTCTTTCACGGTTCCATTAAAATTCATTTTCCTCGATTAATATTAGAAAACGTTTCCTCCAACGATTTCTTCATTTATTTGTTTTTCCTCCATCCGTCTTTCCCTGAATTGTCATTGTATGCGTTTGAAGAGAGTGTGGCATCCTTAAGAATATCGAAGTCATTGCGAACGAAATGAGGCAATTCCCAAAAAAAAGGGGCCAGGCCCCTTTTTTGGAAAATTGGGGACAGTTCCCAATTATTCAATCTCACCTTTGTGTCATTGCGAGCGAAGTGTAGCAATCTCATAGGAAAAATACATTACTTTTAATGAGTTTGCTTCGCTGCGCTTGCAATGACACTTTATCCCTTCACATTGGAACTACTCCAAAAATTTAAAAATCAAAATTCACAGCTGGTTGAGTTTCCTTGAAAAATGTCAAAGTTTAATGCTAAATTAGGCAAGTGCGAATTTTATTTAGAGCAGAATAAAATGCTTAAATATAGCGTTAAACGTGCGCTAAATTCTTCTGAATAGGTAAAAAAAATGACAAAAAATATCCTCCGCAAGCTTCCTTCAGTCGACGTTTTGATGAAAACTGAAGAAGCACAGAAGTTTATTGAAGAATACAGCCGTGATTCATTGGCGAATGCTGTACGCGGCGTTCTCGAAGAGATGCGTTCTGAGATCCGAAAGACGGATGTGAATTCCTTTTCTGAAGAAGAGCTTTCCCCGGAGATCATAGTCCAAAGAGCAGGAAGAAACCTTCAGAAGAAGTTTTTATCTTCTTTGAACAGGGCCATAAACGGGGCTGGAGTCATCCTTCATACAGGATTGGGGAGAGCGGTTCTCTCGGAAGAAGCCCGGGAAGCCATTCACAGAACTTCAGATGGCTATTGCACTCTAGCTACCGATATTGAAACCGGACGCCGCGGACACCGGGATGTTCACCTTGACGGTCTTCTCTGCGAGTTGACTGGTGCAGAAGCCGCCACAGTTGTCAATAATAATGCTGCGGCGACCATGCTCATTCTGAATACATTGGCTCAAGGCAAGGAGGTGATTGTCTCGCGTGGCCAGCTCGTTGAGATCGGGGGAGCGTTTCGCATGCCGGATGTGATGGAAGTGAGCGGAGCGGTTCTCAGAGAAGTGGGCACAACGAATAAAACCCATCTCAAAGATTACATTGCCGCAATCAATGAGAATACCGGTGCCATAATGAGAGTTCATCACAGCAATTATCGAATCGTGGGCTTTGCCAGCGAACCATCCATCCAGGAATTATCAATGGTTGCTCAAGAACACAATGTGCCCCTAATTGACGACCTCGGCAGCGGAGCCCTTCTCGATTTGAAAGAGTTTGGGATTGAAACAGAACCCCTTGTTCAGGACAGCATCAAAGCCGGAGTCGATGTGGCATGTTTCAGCGGAGATAAGCTTATCGGAGGCCCCCAGGCAGGGATCATAGTGGGCCGGGAGCTAACGATCAAGAAAATCAGGAGCAATCCTCTGAACAGAGTGCTGCGTGTCGGAAAGCTGACCATAGCTGGTATGGAAGCTACCCTTCAGCTTTTTCTCAACCTTGAAAAGCTCAAAGATAAGCATCCTGTGTACAAAATGTTCTCTTGGACAATCGATGATTTGAAAAAGAGAGGGCAAAGAATCAAGAAAAATCTTCAGACAGAAATCAAGGCTGAGGCAGAACTTTCGCTCATAGAAGGAGGCTCTCAAGTGGGAAGTGGATCTGCACCCGTTGAGACAATACCGACAATTCTTCTCAAGATCCAACCTGCCTCTTTATCCACAGAAAATCTCGCAAAAAAGTTGCGCACCCACAATCCTCCAATTTTTACTCGAGTTCAGAAGGAAGCGGTCCTGTTTGATTTGAGGACGATTCGAGAGGAAGAAGACTCGATTGTTCTCGAAGCACTCCTAACTGTCCTGAAGAAAGGAAGGGCCAGACGTGGTTGACCTGAAAAAGAGAAAAGACATCATGCAGCGTTCCATCAAACTGGGATTCTGCATCTGCAATCCCAAGCAGGCCTGTCCCTGTGATGTTTTTAAGGAAAAGAACGTCTGTTTATGCGCGGGCGAGCGCCTGGAGGATATGCCGGAACAGGTCGAGTTGACGAAATTCGTTGAGAATGCCGGATGTGCATCCAAGATAAACCAGAATGACCTGAAGATTGTCCTGGATGGCCTCCCTGAGGTATCCGACCCGAGAGTTCTGGTCAGTGCGGATACGTGTGATGATGCCGGAGTTTTTAAAATAAATGAAAAGTATGCCCTTGTTCAGTCTGTGGATGTTTTTGCTCCCAGTATCGATGATCCCTACACGTTTGGCCAGATAGCTGCAGCCAACTCGCTGAGTGATATCTACGCTATGGGAGGAACGCCCCTGACTGCTCTTTCGATCATTGGATTTCCTATTGAAACTATGAGCCATAAAATCATGAATCAGATTCTTCTGGGTGGAATCGTCAAGATGAAGGAAGCGGGAGTTGTGGTCATCGGAGGTCACAGCATCAAAGACAATGAGATCAAGTTTGGGTTTGCCGTGACAGGGGAAATCAACCCACAGAAGATAATCACGAATGACCGGGCGAAGCCAGGGGATGTTCTTGTTCTGACCAAGCCCATAGGAACAGGAATAATCGGTTTTGCCAGCCAGATAGGAAAAGCCGCACAATCTGCAATGAAAGCGATCAGCCAGTCCATGGCTGAACTCAACAGGGTGTCCTCTGAGGTCATGAGAAAGATGGGAGTGATGACTGCGACAGATGTGACAGGATTCGGTTTGATGGGACATCTCAGCGAAATGGTTGTTCAGAGCGGTGTCACGGCTGAAATCTTCGCACAGAAGGTCCCAGTTTTTGATGGTATCTTGGAATATGTCAAGCAGGGGATAATTTCTGGTGCGGTGGAGCGGAATAAAGAATTTGCCTCTCAATACGTCAAAGTCGAAAAAGGTGTGAGCAAGGAAATGGAGGAAGTCCTGTATGATCCACAGACTTCAGGCGGGCTTCTCATCTCCATCAGCGAGAAGAAAAGTGATCAATTGGTTTCTCTTCTCAAAAAAAGAGGAGTCGTCCATGCTGCACTTATAGGGAGAATCATCTCCAAATCCGGTGGCCAAATAGTCATAAAGAAATGAGTGAAGCGCAATCCGAGAGAAAACATTCGATCATAGGGACTGCCGGACACATCGACCACGGCAAAACTCATTTGTTCAACGCCCTGACAGGAATAGAGGCAGATTCTCTTGCCGCGGAAAAACGACGAGGAATCACGATCGAACTCGGGTTTGTTTTTATGGAGGCTCCTGGACAAGACAGACAGATCGTGTTTATTGACGTCCCGGGTCATGAGAAGCTCATCAAAACCATGGTGGCCGGAGCAAGCAACATAGATGCCGCCCTTCTGGTCATCGCTGCCGATGAAGGAGTGAGCCTTCAGACAAGGGAACATTTTGATATTCTTCAGCTCCTTGGAATTCAGAAAGGGATTATTGCCCTCACCAAAATGGACCTGGTGGATGAGAACCGTCTAAAAATTCTAGAATCTGAGGTGGAGAACTTTGTCAGAGACACATTCATGGATAAAGCACCCATTATCCCAGTTTCTTCTGTGACTGGCTCAGGAATAAAAGAGTTGAAAAGAGCTCTTGTTGAAGTCAGCAAGGATGTTCTTGAGAGAAGTGATAGTGGAATTTTTCGAATGCCAGTGGACAGGGTTTTCACCATGCGTGGCTTTGGCACTGTGATTGCTGGAACGGTTCTTTCGGGAGAGGTCAAGATAGGCGATAAGATCGAGATCTTTCCCGATGGGATTGAGACTAAAGTGAGAGGCATCCATGTCCATCATCAGAAAACAGAGAGTTCCAGTATCGGAAAGCGAACGGCTCTCAATCTTTTGGGTGTGGAAAAAGAGAAACTTCGGAGAGGCCAGTGTGCGGGACAGCCCGGTTCCCTCACACCCACGAACAGGTTAGACGGAAAACTGCATTTGCTGAAAAGTTATGGAAAAGAATTGAAGAATAGAGCCAGGGTGAGGCTTCACACAGGAACAGCAGAGATTATCTCGCGACTGGTTTTTCTTGACAGGGACAAAATCATGCCAGGAGATGCGGCCTCAGTCCAGTTCGTCCTTGAAGCGCCGACCGTTGCCCTTCCAAAGGACCGTTTTGTCCTCCGAACGTTTTCGCCTCTCATGACTATCGGAGGAGGTTATATCCTCGACTCTTCTCCTGCCAAACATAAACGGCTTGACGTTCAAACAATCAAGGAATTGAATAAACTGGACGGGGAAATTCAGGAAGTCGTGGAGCAGATGTTCCTGAAGGGAATTTTTACTCCCCAGGGAACAGCAGGTATCGCATTAAAAACCGGAGAAAGGGAACAGGTCGTGACAGATGCAGTCGAAAGGTTGCTCAAAGAAAGTAAGCTTGTCAGGCTTTCTCAAGAAAAAACAGTGCCAGAAAAAGATGAAAAGTATCTGCATAAAGAGTCTTATGATGATTTGGAAAAAAAACTCATTTCGATCCTTAAAACTTTCCTTGAGAAGAACACTCACTTGATATCCATGCCTTATGTTGAACTCCGGTCAGTATTCCTGAAAATTGCAGGCTCCATGGTTTTTTCTTCCATCGTGGATGATCTCAGCCAGAGGAACATCATTTATCGGAAAGATTCAAAGGTTGGCCTTGTGGGATATAAGCTGGAAATGAAACCTCGTGAACAGAAAATTGCAGATGCAGTCGAAAAGCTCTTTAAAGATGCTGGCCTGAATGCCCCTCTTGAAGAAGACGTTCGAAAGGAGTTGGGCATTGTTCCGGGAGAATTCAAGAAGATAATGGATGGCTTCATAGAACGGGGCATCCTTGTTCGACTCAGCGATAAGGTCACTTATCATATGGAAACTGTCAACACAGCCAAAGAGATTGTGACGACTGAGCTCAAGGAAAAAAATGCTATCACTATCGCTGACCTTCGTGATAAACTGCAATTCTCGCGGAAATATGCTCAAGCGATCCTGGAATATTTTGATACTGTAGGATTGACAAAAAGAGATAAAGATAAACACGTTATGAAATAGCGTGCGGGAGGGTATAGGTCCCGGTGGGCCTTCTGGACTTCAAACCCAGTATGGGGCCTTTAAAAGCCTTGGGTGGGTTCGACTCCCACACCTTCCCGCCAT
>DAOVAM010000278.1 GCA_030671065.1 Candidatus Aminicenantota bacterium | reverse complement strand
TATCAGGTGACAGACCTCTGCAGGATGGTGGAGGGATGCTCCCTGAAATTATCCCGGAAAAAAGATGGCGACAGCCCCTCTCCCCAAAAGATCAGCCGTTACTTAAAAGGCGCCATGATCGGATGGGGAAGAGATCGGTATCTTTCCCGCCTGGAAAGCCTCCGAAAGGGGATTGAAAGCCGGGCGAAACTTGATGAAGAGGACAGAGAAAACATTCATGGGAAGCAGGTAGAAGCTTCGGTCCAGGAAGTCAAATGGATTGAAAACATTTTAAGGCAATTTTTCAAACTTATTCCCACTGAGGATGATGAAGGATTGCTAGATTTGGGCCTCCTGTGTGATGGCATTTCCAATTTCATCCGGAAATATTCACGGGTTAAGGACGAGCTCGATCGTGAGGCCCTGTCCATGCTTTCGGGAAGACTCAATGAAGTTTCTCAAATAGCTGTAGCAAAAGTGTCTCGGGACGAGGCTTTTGAATGGCTGAGGAGCCTGGCCGAAGACATAAGTCTGGGTGCATCAGGACCCATGCCGGGTTACATCCATCTAGCTGGATACAGAACCGGAGGACATTCGGGGCGGAGCGTGACTTTTATTGTCGGACTCGATCAAGGAGCTTTTCCCGGTGCAGGCCATCAGGACCCAATTCTCCTGGACGAAGAAAGGGAAGCGATCTCTGAGGATCTGCCGACATCGACCGATGCCCTTAAAGAGAAACTCTACGTTATGGGATCTCTTCTGGCTTCGCTGAGGGGCAAAGCCGTTTTTAGCTATTCCTCTTACGATATCATCGAAGAGCGGCAATCTTTTCCGTCCTCGCTGTTGCTTCAGGTTTACCGGGTGGTCAAAGGAGATCCTGGCCTGGATTATTCGGCGTTGATCTCTGCTCTGCCTGAAGCATCGGGCTTTGTGCCCGAAGACTGGGCAAAAGTTTTTGACGAGATCGACTGGTGGCTTGCAAGGCTTGGATCAGATGGCCGCCTGCTTGACGGACGGGAATCTATACGCAGAAATTTCCCTGACCTGAATCGAGGGATCGAAGCGGTCGAAAGCCGGGCTACAGAATTGTTGTCGTGGTTTGATGGGATCGTTGACGTCGATGAGAGAGAATTCAATCCGGTATGGAATAAAGAAATCGTGATGTCGGCCTCCCGGTTTGAACAGCTGGCTGCTTGCCCTTTTAGATATTTCCTTCAGTATGTCCTGGGAGTGAGAAAACCGGACGAGCTGGAGTATGACCAGTCGCGGTGGCTGGATGCTCTGCAGCGGGGATCTCTCCTTCACAAAGTCTTCTGTAATTTTATGTTGGAGCTACGGAGAGGAGAGGAATCGGTCTCTCTTAAAAAGCACCTGCCATTGATCGAGAGCATCGCAGAAGACCTCATTGCACAGACAAAAGAGGAGATTCCTCCGCCATCGGAGGGGATATATGAAAGAGAAAGACAGGAACTTAAACATGCCCTTCGAATTTTCCTCAAATCAGAAGAGGGCCGGGAAATAAAGGTAAAGCCGGTTCTTTTTGAAGCGGCCTTCGGGATGAAAACAGAAGAAGGAGAGGGGATGGAGGAAGCCGCTGTCATCCATATTGATAAAGAACATTCCGTGCAGCTCAGGGGAAAGATCGACCGCGTCGACCGCATCAGGGAAAATCTATACAGGGTTGTCGACTACAAGACAGGTGGCTACGGTTATTATGATAACCTGGAATGTTTCGGCCAGGGGAGGATCCTTCAGCATGCCCTCTACAGCCTGGCCGCAGAGCAGATATTGGAAAAGTTGGGCCTGGAGATGTCTGCTCATGTCATACAGAGTGGTTACTATTTCCCAACCCGGAGAGGTGAGGGCAAGGAAGTCCTTGTGGATCACCTCGACAGGAAGAAGCTGAGGAATCTGCTCCTCGAGCTCACGGGGATCCTTGCGGTAGGGAACTTTATCGTCAATCCCGCTGCTAAATGTGATTACTGTGATTTTGTGCCGGTGTGTCCGGCTGAGGCTCCGGCCAAAGCCAAAGCCAAGCGGGAAAACAATCCGGACGAATTCAGCGTCTTCGAAAGGTTGAAGGATTATGATTAAAAGGGGACAATCCCCTTTTTCCAGGGGTAAAGCAAAAAGGGGACAGTCCCCTTTTCTCATCCAGAAAATGTACCCGGTACATTTTTCGGTACATTTCTGATATGAAATATTGCCAATGAAACAGACAGAGCTCATTGACAGGGAAGCCAGGGAGAAGATCGTCCGAGAGTTGGATAAGACCTTTCTGGTTGAAGCTGGAGCGGGGTCTGGAAAGACAAAAAGCTTAGTAGACAGGATGCTGGCATTGTTGCGCGAGAACAAGTGTCAGATCCAAACGCTGGCGGCAGTGACCTTTACCCGGAAGGCGGCGGCAGAGCTCAGGGGACGCTTTCAGACAGAGCTTGAGAGCGAGGTTCAGGAGTCAGGCAATCCTGAAGTCAAAGACAGGCTGAAGCAAGCGCTCCAGGACCTGGAACAGTGTTACATCGGAACGATCCACTCCTTCTGCGCCAAACTCCTCAGGGAACGGCCCATAGAGATCGCCCTGGATCCTGAATTCAAGGAAATGGAGGAGATCGAAGACGCCA
>DAOVAM010000120.1 GCA_030671065.1 Candidatus Aminicenantota bacterium | reverse complement strand
AAGAAGGAGGATGGACGATCGATGACCTTCAGAAGATGCCTTTCACTCTGTTGATCGAAGAGACTCCTGTGAACATCATCGAGCACACGCGTGCTGTGACTCTCAGTGCAGTGGAGATTGCCGAGGTCATGGTCGAGGAGTACAAGGGAAAGGTTTCTCTGAACCGGGATTATCTTCTTTCTGGTGCCCTGCTCCATGACGTGGGAAAACTGTTCGAATACAAAAAAGAGAAGGGAAGATTTGTGAAAAGCAGGGGCGGAGAGCTTCTCCGTCACCCCATCTCCGGAGCCGCTTTTGCTTCTCGACTCGGGCTTCCCAAGGAAGTGATCCACATTATCGCTGCTCACTCCAAGGAGGGGGATGGAGCCAGAAAGACCGTGGAAGCAGTGATCGTCAACCATGCGGACTTCGTCAATTTCGAAGCGCTACAGATAAAGAAATAAGGAAAGCACAAGGAAGGAATCTTGGGGAAGACATTTTCTGAGAAGATTCTCGGCTTAAAGGCCGGACGAGAAGTCCAGGCTGGAGATGTGGTCACGGTTTCTCCCGACTATATTCTCTCCCACGATAATTCCGCAGCCATCATCAAGGAATTTCAAAAACTCGGAATCAAAAACGTGAAGGCTCCTCAAAAGCTCGTCATCATATTGGACCACGTCGTGCCCGCATCGAGCGAAAAATATGCGTTGAACCATAAAGTAATCAGAGAATTTGTGGTTGGACAGAAGATCCCGAATTTTTTTGATGTTCCGAATGGAATCTGTCACCAGGTTTTTTCAGAAAACGGATTTGCCCTTCCAGGGAAATTGATACTCGGCGCGGATTCCCACACCACGAGTTATGGGGCATTCGGAGCCTTTTCTGCCGGGATCGGCCGTTCTGAAGTCGCTTCTCTCTGGGCCACGGATGAGATCTGGCTCAAGGTGCCTGAAACGATAAAGATAGAGATCAACGGAAGTCTTTCTCCCGGAGTCTACGCCAAGGATGTTATCCTGAAAATCATAGGGGAAGAAGGAGCGGACCGGGCCAATTACAAGGCCGTAGAATTTGCAGGTGAGACAGTCAAGAGTTTCAGTCTTGCCTCCCGACTGGTTTTGACCAACATGGCTGCAGAGATGGGGGCTAAAAACGGATACTGTGAGCCGGATGAGAAAACAGTTCAATGGCTCGAAAATCGCGCCAGGAATGATTTTAGTGAAGTGGTTTCTGACCCGGATGCCAATTATGAGGCTGTCCTCAAGTATGATATCTCTAGCCTGGAGCCCCAGGTGGCGTGTCCACATACTGTGGATAATGTTCAATCTATTTCAGAAGTGGAAGGAACTGGTTTCCACCAGGCATTGATCGGGACATGCACCAACGGCAGGCTTGAAGACCTGGAGCTGGCTGCCGAAATTTTAAAGGGAAAGAAAGTTCACTCTCAGGTGAGAGTGCTCATCATTCCGGCCTCGAGGGAGGAATACATACAGGCGTTAAAAAAGGGAATTATTGAAATTTTCGCAGAGGCTGGCTGTATAGTTCTTAATCCCGGCTGTGGTCCATGTCTGGGAGCCCACCAGGGAATCCTCGCTCCCGGAGAAGTGGCCCTGAGCACTGCCAACAGGAATTTCCGCGGACGGATGGGAAGCCGGGATTCTGAGATTTACCTGGCCTCTCCCGCGACAGTCGCTGCATCATCCATTGAGGGGAAAATCGCAGACCCGAGGAAGTTTGTATGAAAAAAGGAAGAGTCTGGAAATACGGGGATGATGTGAACACGGATGTGATTTTTCCAGGGAAGTACACGTATTCTGTCTTGGAACCTGAAGAGATGACCCGGCATGCGCTTGAAGATTTAGACCCGGATTTTGCACAAAAGGTCAAACCGGGAGATGTGATCGTGGCTGGCCGGAATTTTGGCTGTGGGAGCTCAAGGGAACAGGCTGCCACGTGTTTGAAATACGCTGGAGTCCAGGCTGTGATCGCCAGATCTTTTGCCCGGATTTTTTTCCGAAACGCCATCAACCAGGGATTGCCTGTCCTCCAGTCTGGGGATGCGGTGGACAGCATTGAAAACGGAGAGGAAATAGAGGTAGACTTTGCTTCAGGGAAAATTAAAGCGGAAAAGGGAGTTTTTGCGTTCTCTCCTTTTCCTGAGTCGGTCCTGGGAATACTACAGGAAGGAGGACTCATTCCTTACACGAGGAAGAAATTGGAAGGAAACAGATAGAGGAGGTTTATATGCCGAAACACAAGATCGCTGTGCTTCCTGGAGATGGAGTCGGAAAGGAAGTCATAGAGTGTGCCATGATCGTGCTGGAGAAGACAGGACTGGATGCCGAATATGTCGAGGGAGACATCGGCTGGGAATTCTGGTGCAAAGAAGGGAATCCTCTCCCGGACCGGACCACTCAGATGCTCAAGGAGACAGATGCCTGCCTGTTCGGAGCGATCACTTCCAAGCCCAAAGAAGATGCTCTTAAAGAGCTTGATCCATCCTTGGGGGACAAAGGGTTGTCCTACTTCAGTCCGATCGTTCGTCTGCGGCAGGAGTTCGACCTTTACACGAACCTCAGGCCATGCAAGGCCTACCCGGAAAATCCACTGAATTACCGTGATGACGTTGACCTGGTTATATTCAGAGAGAACACAGAAGGAATGTATGCAGGCGTTGAATTCCATCCGCTTCCAGAGGAGGTCAGACAGTCTCTTCTTGTTCATCCGAAAATGGCCAAGTTTAAGAATCTCCCCCTCGAAGATATTGCATTCTCGACAAGGATCATGACCAAGAATGCCTGCACGAGAATATTAAGGAGAGCTTTTGAGTATGCGCGGGAAAAGAAGCGACGCTCTGTGACTCTTGTTGAAAAACCCAATGTGCTGAGAGAGACTGGAGGATTCATCCTGGATATTGCCAGGGAAATGTCCAAGGACTATCCGGATGTCGAGTTCTGGGAAGCGAACGTGGATGCCATGGCCATGTGGCTGGTGAAAAATCCCCAGGATTACGATATTCTGGTGGCAGAGAATTTATTCGGTGATATCATATCCGATCTTGCCGCGCAACTTGTGGGAGGCCTGGGTTTTGCCTGCAGCGGGAATATCGGGGACAATTACGCGGTGTTCGAGCCCACACACGGCTCTGCACCGAAATACACCGGACTGTATAAGGTCAATCCTACAGCCATGCTCCTCGCCACAAAAATGATGCTCGAGTGGCTGGGAGAAGAGGAAATGGCCAGTAAGCTGGAGGATGCGATCGCCCAGGTGATAAGAGAAGGAAAAGTGAGAACCTACGACCTGGGCGGGAAATCAACCTCTCTGGATGTGGCCCACGCCGTCGCATCAAAACTCTGAACTGAGAAAAGAAATGGGTCAGACAGTCATAGAAAAAATCATTCAGAACCACACCGGTGAGGAAGTGAAGCCAGGTCAGATTGTCTGGATGGGCCTGGATATCCGGTCTGCGCGGGATTTTGGGGGTCCGAATGTAGTCAAAAATTACGAGCGGGAATTTGGGGATGCGCCTCTGGCGGATAAAGAGAAGACTTTTTTCACCTTTGACCTCTGTGTTCCTGCCTGCTCGTTAAAGTATGCTGATAACCAGCAGGTCTGCCGTGAATTTGCAAAAAAGAAGGGCATCAAGGTTTTTGACGTGGACAGCGGAATCGGTTCTCATGTGCTGGTAGAAGAAAGCCTGGCAAAGGCGGGGTCGACTGTCGTAGGAACAGACAGCCATCTGAATATTCTTGGAGCCGTGGGATGTTTCGGCCAGGGAATGGGAGATGTGGATATCACTGTTGCTTTCAAGACAGGTCAAACATGGTTCGAAGTTCCTGAAACACTCAAAGTTGTGATCAAAGGACATTTTGATTTTCCGGCATCAGCCAAGGACCTGACTCTTTACATCCTTAAAAAGCTGGGAACACATAAAGCCGCGTTGAAGGCCGTGGAATTCTACGGAGAGACGGCTCAGAGTCTCTCCCTCTCGGGGAGGATTACTCTCTGCAGTATGGTGACAGAAATGGCCGGGATCATCGGATTCGTTCCTGAGTTCAGTGATTTATCCAGGGAAGAAGCGGCAAAACTCTCTGGTTCGAAATTTTCTCCCCTTCAAGCCGATGAGGATTCAGCCTATTCAGAGGAACTGGAAATCGATATCAGTGGGATTCCTCCTCAGGTGGCAGCTCCCTATTCTCCGGACAATGTTCAGGATGTTTCTGACCTCAAGGGAACCAGGATCGACACTGGATTTATCGGCTCCTGCACGAACGGACGAACCGAGGATCTGGCATTGGCGGCACAAATACTGAAAGGCCGGAAGATTAAAGAGGGAGTGACTTTGAAAGTCGTCCCGGCCACCAAGCGAGTGTACGAGGAGATTCTTGAGAAAGGCATTCTCGAAGACCTTTTCCGAGGTGGTGCCATCATCAGCAGTCCAGGCTGCAGTGGGTGTGCCGAGGGTCATATAGGCCTGACTGGAAAAGGGGAGGTACAGATAAGCACAGGGAACAGGAATTTTGCTGGAAAACAGGGAAAAGGAGAGACTTATCTCGCCAGCCCGGCTGTTGTGGCTGCATCCTGTCTCGCCGGACAAATAATCAGTCCCGAGGAATTATAGGATGGAAGAGACGGCTCTCTCAGGAAAAACATGGGTCCTTTTGAACCAGGAAGGGAAGTTGATCGAGGACATCGACACCGACCAGATCTATCATAATTCCTTTCTTCATATCACAGAAATACAGCAGATGGGACAGTATGCTCTGGGAAATCTGGAAGGCTGGAAGGATTTTCCCCAGAAAGCCCGTCCAGGAGATATCCTTATAACCGGCCGGAATTTTGGAGCCGGTTCATCCAGGCAGCAGGCTGTGGACTGTTTCATTTCTTTGAAAGTCGGACTCATCCTTGCTCCTTCCTTCGGCGCCATTTATTTCAGGAATGCCGTCAATTCCGGTTTTCCCGTGTTGAAATGTCCGGAGCTTGATGAGTTAGTGGCACAGCGGATTCTCGAAACGGAGAACGAGATTAAGGTCGATTTACGTTCGGGCAAAGGCATAAATGTCAGCAAGGATAGACCGTTTGATGTTGAACCCATGAGTGCGGTGCAGTATGATATTTTTAAGGCGGGAAGCCTGTTCATGTATGGGAAAAAAACCAGCCGGGATAACGGGAAATGATAATTCTTGCAATAGACACGACAACGTTTACGGGCTCTATCGCCCTACTGAAAGATACAAAACTGATCGCTGAGGTCGATATCGATTCCTCATCCACCTACTCTGAGCGGCTGCTTCCTGCAGTGGATTTTCTGCTCAAGACGAATCACTTGAGTATTCAAAACATGGATGGTTTTGCGGTGTCTGTTGGCCCCGGCTCCTTCACTGGGATCAGGATCGGATTGAGCACAGTTAAATCTTTTTCTTATGCGTCCGGGAAACCGGTCGCAGGAGTCTCAACCCTGAAAGCTCTCGCTGAGAAACTCAGGCGTTCTCAGGCCCATCTTCTTTGCCCTCTTTTAGATGCGAAGAAAGGAGAGATCTATGCGGCTCTGTTTGAATCAAAGGGAGATAAACTCCTTGAAGTGATCCCACAGGGTGTGTATTCTCCTGACCGTTTCTTTTCACTCTTGCCCTCCCACAGGATAATTTCTTTTATCGGGAACGGAGTGGAGGTTTACAGAAAAAAGGTTTTCCAGTATTTTAAGGATAAAGCAAGACTCTCACACAGGTCTGCATTCATAGCCTATGAGATTGGGCTGTTGGGTTACGAGATGTTGAAGAAGAAGAAGGGTGTGAGTGCTGAGAAACTCGAGCCCTTGTATTTTCGAAAATCTCAGGCGGAGGAAAGCCATTAAGAAAGCCAGGATCCTTCCGGATTTTTTTTCTTTAAGAAGGATGGAGGAAGAAGACCTCCCTCGTGTTGTGGAGATTGAAACCATCTCCTATCCGAATCCCTGGCGGGAAATGACTTTTAGAGGAGAGATCTATAACAAGCCTCTCTCCTTTCCTTTTGTCATTATCCATAAGTTTCATAGAATAATCATCGGCTATGTCATTTTCTGGTGCATGCAGGGTCGAGCGCAGATTAATAATATTGCTATTCACCCTGAATATAGGCGAATGGGTGTTGCACAAGCTGTCATGCGTCAGGTTTTAGATCAGATTAAGAAAACAGGAGCAGGCCTTGTGACCCTGGAAGTCAGGCCATCCAACAGCGCGGCACGGTCTATGTATAATAAATTGGGGTTTGAGGTGTTGGGCATAAAAGAGGATTATTATAATGATCCCAAGGAAGACGCCCTAGTCATGGGCAAATATTTAAATTAATATTATAGAAGTAATTCCTTAGTAATTCACTTTGATCAGGCATAGGCCTTTGGCTGGAGCAGTGGGACTGGCCAGAGACCTTTTGTTTCTTCTGAAAATTTCCTCAATCTGTTCTGGCTGCACTTTGCCTTTTCCCACCTCAAGTAAGGTTCCGACCAT
>DAOVAM010000270.1 GCA_030671065.1 Candidatus Aminicenantota bacterium | reverse complement strand
TTTGGTAAACTTGCTCTGACAAAGCATGATCGCCTTTAAAACTCTAATCTTTACTCTTCTCGTGCCCGGTGTATTTTTGGTCCTGGTTCCATACCTTCTGCTGTCTTCTTCTGGAGACAGGTTCGCTGTGGATATAGGCAGCATCCGGTATTTCGGCTTAATTCCCATGCTTTTAGGTGTCTTGGTGTATATCCGGTGCGCTTGGAATTTTATCTCTGAAGGGAGGGGGACTCCTGTTCCGATCGATCCACCAAAGAATCTTGTTGTGCAGGGGATGTACAGATACATGAGAAACCCAATGTACATTGGAGTTCTATCTCTTCTTATCGGAGGGGCGATTTTCTTCGTCTCATTAGTCCTTATTTTTTATGCGGTATTTGCGTTTTTGTGTTTTCATCTGTTTGTTGTCGCTTACGAAGAACCCACTCTCAGAAAAAAGTTTGGAGATTCATACAGGAAATACTGTGAATCTGTTCCGCGGTGGATTCCTCGAGGGAAAAAGGCGAGAAAGTAAAAAAAATTAAGGGTGCTCAAATTTTCCTGTACGTTAGCTATTTTTGATTGCATTAACTCATTCTCTCCGAAGTCACTCATGCGTTGATGTCTGTTTATGTAAGAATTTCTTTTAAGATTAGTGTATAATTTATCGCTCAAGAATTGGATCATGTATCCTAGGGAAAATGCACCTATAACAAACTCCATGAACAGGAGAGGGATATGAAGGGAAAAAGAACTTTAACCCGAAGGGATTTTATCAAAGGGGCTCTCACAGCGACAGCCGCTTTCACCGTTGTTCCCCGTTCTGTCCTGGGAGGACAGGGGTACACAGCACCGAGTGATCAGTTGACCAAAGCAGTCATCGGTGTTGGCAGCATGGGTCGAGGCCACTTGCGTTATCGTGGCGCAAGACTCCTGGCTGTGTGCGATGTCGATGAAAGTCATTTGAAGAGGGCATTGGAAATCGGAGGTCCGGGAGTCAAAGGGTATAAGGATTTCAGGGAGGTCCTGGAGCGTACGGATATTGATATCGTGCACATCCCGACACCGCCCCACTGGCATGCTCTTATAGCTGTGGCAGCCGCTGAAGCAGGCAAGGATATCTGGTGTGAAAAACCGATGACTCGAACCATCGGAGAAGGGCAAAAGGTTGTCGAAGCGGTCCAGAAGAATGGAAGAATATTCCGGCTGAACACCTGGTTCAGGTTTCGAGATCAATATTATGGATTCGGCACAACGGTCAAGCCGATTAAAAAGATTGTTGAAAGTGGTTTATTGGGCTGGCCCCTCAAAGCAACCGTCAGCGGTATCACTGGTTTTGACTGGAAATTCTTCTGGAGCGGGAAGCCAAACTTGGATCCTCAACATGTGCCAAAGGAACTGGATTACGAATTCTGGCTCGGCCCGGCTCCTTACAAGCCCTATCATCCTCACAGGGTTCACGGTTCATTCCGCGGGTACTGGGATTATGATGGAGGTGGACTGGGCGACATGGGGATGCACTACCTGGATCCGGTTCAGTATCTCCTGGATAAAGATACTACAAGTCCTGTTGAGATCGAGGCGGAATGTCCGCAGCAGCATCCGGATGCCTGTGGAGCGTGGCGCTGGATCCGGCTGAGATACGCAGATGGCTGTGAAATATTTCTCGATGGAGAAAATAAAGATGAAAACGCACCTTTTCTTGAAGGTCCAGAGGGAAAACTGTACAGAGGATTCGAATCCAGTATTCCCGGATTGAAGGAGAAATTAGTCACTTTGCCGGACCCTGAACCTCAGGTAACAAACTTTTTCGAGGCTGTTCGGACGAGAAGAAAATTCGCTCTGAATGAGGAGAACGGGCACCGTTCCTGCACGATCGTCAATCTTGCGAAGATCGCGGTACGCCTGGGAAGACCTCTCCGCTTTGATCCGGATAAGCAGCTCTTTATCGGAGATGAGGAAGCCAACCGTTTCATCCATCAGCCTATGCGTGCGCCCTGGCAGCTTTGAGTAAAGGCGTTCTATCAGGAGAAAAAGGAATGAAAGACCATAACACAAGAAAGTATAAAGACTTATGTATTGTTTTTGTAATGGGCTTGTGCCTCCTCGCTTGTTCTGCTTTCAGCCAGGAGGATCTGAGAACTCTGAAGACGAAGGTGGTAGATACACTTGCCAGGTTTCCTGCTCAAAGCGCTGAAGAAAGAAACCATCTGGCTTCTGAAATCGTCGGGCTTGGTCCGGAAAGTATCCGGGAAATCTGCCAGATGCTGGTTCCACCAGGGACAGGAGATGACACTCAGGTCCGGTTCGCGCTTAACGGAGTGGCTGTGCATGTCAGCCGTGGCAGTGCTGAGGAAGAGCGTGAAATGTTTGCTCTTGTAGTCATAGAATCTCTGGAAACAGAAAAAAAAGACAACGAAGTCAGGGCGTTTTTGATCCGGCAGCTCCAGATCGCCGGGAGGGACGAATCAGTCAAGCTTCTCAGCCAGTTTCTTATTGATGAGAGATTGTGTGAACCAGCTACTCAGGCTTTACTGGCGATAGGAACACCAGATACAGAGAAAGTCCTTCTGAAATCTCTTGGTGCGGTCTCCGATGAAAACAGGATCACGATCGTAAAAGCGCTTGGAGAACTGCGCAGCACAAAGGCAGTCAAGAAAATCATCAAGCATGCACAAGACGGGGATCCGAATCTTCGCAATGTGGCTTTGTATGCGCTGGCCAGCATTGGTGACCCTCGTTCTGAAAAAGTGCTGGATAATATTAGTCTAACGTCCTCTTCTTATGAGAGGGCAAAAGCGCCTTCCCTTTATCTGCTGTATGCACAGCGTCTGGCTGAGTCGGGTCA
>DAOVAM010000248.1 GCA_030671065.1 Candidatus Aminicenantota bacterium | reverse complement strand
ATGGTCATCATAAAAGTTCAGCATGCCAATCCTTTTTACGATGATTCCTATGCTGTGAATTCGGAAAACCTGGGCCCCTACGGTGACGCCATCACCTGCGAGCTCATTCCCTATATAGAGAAGAAATTCCGATGTCTCGGAGAGGGCTGGGCGCGATTTCTCTACGGTGGCTCCACAGGCGGCTGGGAAGCATTAGGAGTCCAGGTCCTTTATCCGGATGAATACAACGGATGCTATGCTGCCTGTCCTGATCCGATCGATTTCCGGGCGTACACCATAGTAAATATCTACGAGCATGAAAACGCGTATTACCTGAAAAGCAACTTCAAACGCACGCCTCGCCCCGGGCAACGGAATTATCTGGGTGAGATCAGCAGCACTTTGGAAGAAATGAATCACCGAGAGCTTGTTCTTGGCACGAAAAGCCGCTCCGGCGCTCAGTGGGATATCTGGCAGGCTGTTTATTCTCCTGTTGGCAAGGAGGGCTACCCGAAACCCATCTGGGATAAAATGACGGGAAAAATCGACCATTCCGTTGCAGAGTACTGGCATGATAACTATGATCTTTCTTATATTCTCCAGCGGGACTGGGAAACTCTTGGGCCCAAACTCAAGGGAAAGATCAATATCTACTGCGGTGACATGGACAATTACTATCTCAACAACGCAGTCTATTTGATAGAAGAGTTTCTTAAAAGCACAAATGATCCTTACTATGATGGTGAAGTGGACTATGGAGACAGGGCTGAGCATTGCTGGAACGGAGATCATTGCCAGCCGAATGCAATTTCGCGCCTGAGATATCATCAGATGTTCATTCCCAGAATCGTGGAACGTATCGAAAAGAGCGCACCTCCTGGTGCCGACCTGACCAGCTGGCGGTACAAAAAGTAAAATAAGACATCGCGGGTTGACAAAGATTCCTGAATCCATAGCATACAAGATCACTGAATCATAAGAGTAGGGAAGGATGACCTGTTGAGAAAAATTATTTTGAGGGGCTTGATCTACGACATTTTCATTGAGCCTCTTTTAAAAAGTATCAAGGAATGGATTGCTCGATTCATCATCCAGCATGATCTCTTCCCGGCACTTGATATCTGCTGTGGGACAGGGAAGCAGTCCCATTTGATCGCAAAAGACAGGCAGGATATTTTTGGCCTGGACCTCGATTTTAAAATGATACAACACGCCTCCTCAAAGTATCCTCAAATCCCTTTTGTTTGTGCGGATGCGGCCCACATTCCTTTCCAAAACAAAAGCATGAAGGCTGTTGTCATTTCTTACGCTTTGCACGAAAAGCCTCTAGATCTGCGGATTAAAATTCTAGAAGAAGCAAAAAGGCTTTTATCTCCTGAGGGAAAAATAATCTTTGTCGATTTTGAGAAATCATGGAATCGGAAATCTAGATTGGCGAGTCTTTTTATAAGTTCAATCGAACGAATGGCAGGAAAGGAACACTACAGAAACAGCAGACAATTCCTTAAGGCTGGGGGATTGCAAGCATTAGTCAAGACAAACAGGCTTCGTCCTACCGAAAGACATGATATGGAGCTTGCCAGCAGCAGTATTGTAGTTGCAGAATTCTAAAGCATATTTCGGAAATAAGATGATTATACACGAAAAAAAAGTCATGTTGCGTCCGATGACAGTCGAGGAGACACCTTTGGAGTTAACACCCCTTGACCTATAGCTTCCTATGCTATAAGCTTTCCCATCGTAAATAACTATGAATGATAGGGAATCCAGAGCAAACCTCCGCACACATCAAGCTATTTTCTTGGGTATATCCACACTATTCATTCAACTCTTCTCGAACACACAAGGAAATCTGTCTATATTCCCTGTCCAATTCTGTAAAAAGGAGGTCACATGTTAAAAAAATCAAGGTTTATCGGATTGTTCTTAATTCTGTCATTGGTGTTCCTTGCGCCTGGAGTATCCAAGGCTTCGAAGGACACAGCCCAGCGTCCCCTGACTCACGATGATTATGATGCCTGGAAGTCGATTGTAAGGCCCTTGATCTCAGCGGATGGACTCTGGATTCTGTATCTTGAAACACCACAGGACGGAGAGGCAGATGTGGTGGTTAAAAACTTGAAGTCCAATAAAGTGTACCGCAACACTATCGGATATTCCGGAGAGGGGACCGATTCAGAAAGGTCTGCGAATGCCCAATTCAGTTACGATTCGTCCCATGCTGTCTTTATAATTTCTCCATCAAAAGAGGAAGTCAAGAAAGCCAAAAAGGCAAAAAAGAAGGCAGACAAAAAAGCCAAGAAAAAACTCGGAATCATGGCTCTCTCTGATGGGGGAGTGACTGTTGTTGAAAGTGTAAAAAGTTTCAAGCAGCCAGAAAAGGCCGGAGGATGGGTGGCTTATCTCAAGGAAGCCCCACCAGAAGAAGAAGAGAAGGAAAAGAAAGAAGGCGAAGAGACAAAACCTGAAGAGAAGAAAGCTGTGAAGAAAAAAGAAGAGAAAAAGGCAGAAGAAGAAGAGGAGGCGGAAAAGAAAAAGGAAAAAGAGAAGAAATACGGAACTCCTCTTGTGCTTCGCTCCTTAAGGGATGGGAGTGAAACCGAGCTCAAGGATGTGATGGACTATCGTTTCACTGAAAACGGCAAATACCTTCTTTATACAGTTTCCAGCAAAGAAAAACCGGAAACAGACGGTATGTACTCCCTTCAGCCTGGAAAAGAGCCCAGCAAGCCTCTCCTCGCTGGAAAAGGCAACTATACAAAATGGGCAATGGACAAAAAAGAGACTAGAATGGCTTTTCTCACGGATAGAGATGACTATGAAGCCGATGAACCGACCTTCAATCTCTATGGCTGGAAGGTTGGAGATCCAGCAGTCGCCCTATGGGTTTCTCACTCATCAACTCCAGGATTCCCGAAAGGAATGGCAGTCAGCGATAAATCCAATATCTCCTTCAGTGAGGACGGCAGAGTGATGATGTTCGGGATAAAGGAAATCCCTGAACCAAAAAAAGAAGAAGATGAGGAAGAGGAGGAGGAAGAAGAAGCCAAGTTCGACCTCTGGCACTGGAATGATCCGTACCCACAGCCTCAGCAAAAACAGATAGCCCAGAGAGTCAGGGATAACACCTGGGAATCGGTCTATCACTTCGACACGAAAAAATTTGTCAAGCTGGCGGATGAGGAAATTCCGGATTTATGGCTTTCAGAAGATGGAAAAGTCGCATGGGCACGAACCATTCTCCCCTATACAAAAATGGTCTCCTATGACGGTTCCTATTACGATGTTTACGTGATCGATCCTAAGACCGCGAAACGAACCTTGATCAAAAAGAAACTTTACG
>DAOVAM010000081.1 GCA_030671065.1 Candidatus Aminicenantota bacterium | reverse complement strand
AATTCCGGTTGATGGGATCCTCACCGATGGAAAATCTTCTGTAGATGAGTCGATGATAACCGGGGAGAGCATGCCAGTCAAAAAGGAAAAAGGGGACGAAGTCATTGGTGCCACCATCAACAAGACAGGAAGCTTTCAGTTTCGGACAACAAAGGTTGGAAAGGATACAGCCCTTGCTCAGATCATAAAGCTTGTCCAGGATGCTCAAGGTTCAAAGGCGCCTATCCAGAGATTAGCCGATGTCATTGCCGGATACTTTGTTCCCATCGTGATTTCCATTGCTATCGCCACTTTTGTTGTTTGGTTTAATTTCGGTCCATCTCCTGCAACGACTTTTGCGCTCTTGAATTTTGTAGCAGTGATGATTATCGCATGCCCCTGTGCTCTGGGTCTGGCCACACCCACAGCTGTTATGGTCGGAACGGGAAAGGGGGCGGAGAACGGAGTCTTGATTAAAGGCGGAGAGAGCTTGGAGACAGCGCATAAGCTCGATACTGTAGTTTTTGATAAGACAGGAACTCTGACTAAAGGAGAACCAGAGGTCACAGACATCATACCCTTTAATTCTTATTCTGAAGAAGACGTATTGAAATATGCCGCCAGTGCCGAGAAAGTTTCAGAACACCCTCTTGGAGAGGCTGTCATTAAAAAGGCAAAAGAAATTCAGATCGTCCTTCATGGTCCGAAGAATTTTAAAGCCATTGAGGGGCATGGGATCGAGGCAGAAGTGGAGAATGTGAATGTTTTGCTGGGAAATGCGAAGCTCTTGAGAGATCGAAATATCGAGATTAAGGACTTGATTGAAAAAGCAGAAAATTTTGCGCAAGAAGGGAAAACGCCGATTTATGTGGCGCTAAAAAAACAGGCTGCTGGCGTGATTGCTGTGTCCGATACATTAAAAGAAAACTCAATTCAATCCGTGGAAAAGCTGAAGAATCTGGGATTAGAAGTGATTATGCTGACAGGGGACAATCGAAAGACAGCTCAGGCCATGGCAAGAAAAGCTGGCATCGATAGAGTAGTGTCTGAAGTTTTACCTGAGGATAAGGTCCATGAGATTAAAAAACTTCAAGCTGAAGGAAAAAAAGTAGCCATGGTCGGAGATGGGATAAACGATGCGCCGGCTCTGGCTCAGGCTGACGTGGGGATAGCCATCGGATCAGGAACGGATGTCGCTATGGAAGCATCGGATATAACTTTGATCAAAGGGGATCTTCAGGGTGTCGTTTATGCCATAGAACTGAGCAAGCGAACGATAAGAGTCATTAAGCAGAACCTCTTCTGGGCGTTCTTCTACAACACTGCCGGCATTCCGATTGCAGCCGGTGTTCTTTATCCCTTTTTCGGGATACTGCTGAATCCGATTTTTGCCTCTGCAGCCATGGCTTTCAGTTCGGTTTCGGTTGTGTCCAATTCACTCAGGTTAAGGAGAGCGAAGCTCAATATTTAGAAGGAGAGTTATTATGCTGGCAAAGGTAATCGTAACTGTTTCAGGTGTTTTACTCATTGTTCTTGTCAACTGGTATTTCTTTTTCTCAAAAAGAAAAGAAGCTGCCGCATCATTCAAAGAGGGTGAACTTCAGGAAATTAAAGTTGTTGTTAAAGGGGGATATGACCCGGATGTAATCAGTGTGAAGAAAGGGATGCCCGTCCGCCTGAATTTTTACCGGGATGAGACTGATGACTGCTCGGATACGATCGTTTTCGGAGATTTTAATATAAGAAAGCCACTTCCTGCGTTTAAGACAACTCCTGTTGAGTTCACTCCCGAAAAAGAAGGAGAGTATGTTTTCACATGCGGAATGGGAATGCTAAGAGGAAAATTAATAGTCAGATAAAGGGAAATGATTTTTTATAGATTTTTTCATTTCAGAAGAGGTCAACAGAGAGGAAAAAAATGAGAAAAAAAATAATTGTTTTTTCGATCATTATGATTTTACTGAGTTCAGTCACTGCCATTTCTCAGGAGCTGGAGAGTCGAAAGGCTGTACTTTCTGAGTTAATTCAGGCAGCTCTGAGTGAGAATCCACAGATCAAGGCTGCTGAGAAGGAATGGCAAGCGTCTCTTGAGAAAATCCCCCAAGTAAAATCCCTGCCGGATCCAATCCTTAGCTACGCGCATTTTGGCCAGAGTGTTGAAACGAGACTGGGGCCCCAAAGAAACAAGATCTCTATCTCCCAGATGTTTCCATTTTTCGGGAAGCTCTCTATTAAAGGTGATGTGGTTCGCAGTCATGCTTCGATGCTTGAATATCAGTATCAGGCTGTCAAGGCAGATGTAATTTTGAAAGTGAAACAGGCTTTCTTTTCCCTGTATTGGTTTGATAAGGCTATAAAAATCAGTCAAGAGGAAAAGGAGGTGCTCCAGCGGCTGGCCAGAGTTGCTCAGAAAAAGTATGAAACCGGCCAGGCTACTCAGCAGGATGTTTTAAAAGCGCAGCTTGAGATTTCAAAAGTTCTGGATAAGATTTTAGCGCTTACACAAGGGAGAAAATCTGTTGTCGCTGAAATGAACTCCCTTTTGAATAATAGGCCTGATATTTATATCGGAGAAATTGATGAAATCGATGTTCCTGATTTTCAAGTTGAACTGAACGAGCTTTACGGATGGGCGAAAGAGAATCGTCCGGAGCTGATAAAAGCACAGCATCTTATCGAAAAAAATGAAAAAAGTTTAATGCTCGCTAAAAAGAATTATCTTCCTGATTTTCGTATCATGTTCGATTATATCGATATTGGAGGAGGAACAACAACAAGCCCTGACGATGGCCGGAACGCCTGGATGGGCTCTATCGGGATAAACATCCCTCTCTGGAGAAAGAAGCTTCGAGCTGCCGAAGCGGAGGAAGCAACGAAGATTAAAGCCAGCGAAAGTCTTTATAGGAATATGGAAAATGAAACCCTTTCTCGGGTGAATGAGCTTTACTTTGAGGTGCAGACCGTCGAGGAACAAATAAAGCTCTATCAGTATTCTCTATTGCCTCAGGCAGAGCAATCTTTTAAAGCTTCGGAGATAGGTTATTTAACAGGAAAGGTCGATTTTCTCAATCTGCTGGAAAGTGAAAGGATGATTCTTATGATCAAGATTGGCTATCACAAGTCTATATCTGACTTGAGTAAGAGCTTGGCTCGATTAGAGAGGATTGTCGGGAAAGATGTCTTATCCAAGCCAGAAGGAGAGAGTGTAAGGACTGAAGTTCTTTTTTCGCCAGAATTTCCCAATAATAATGACTCAAGTAAAAAGGTTAATGGAATAAACAAAAAAAACAAAATAAAACAAGGAGGCAACGAAAATGAATAGATTCAAGAGATTTTTTATCATAGGTTTTGGTGTTTTCTTGCTCGCAGCAAGCATCACGCTTATCTCCTGCAGTCAAGGTGAAAAAGATACGCCAGAAGCGCAAATGACCGCCGAGAAAACGACTGCAGAAAGAGAGATCCTCTATTACACGTGTGGGATGCATCCTTCAGTGAGAGTGAGCCCCGAAGATTACGAGAAGGGAAGCACAAGCTGTCCCATCTGCAACATGGGATTGGTTCCCGTGTTCAAAGAGGAAGGTGAAATGGCAGAGATGGAACCTGGGGAGCATGAGGCCATGGAAAGAGAAATTAAACTGAATGAAAGAGCGCAGAGATTAGCCCAGGTCAAGACCGAAGAAATTCAATTCCGCCAAATATTCAGAGAAATCAAGACTGTGGGGGAGATAGACTATGATGAGAGAAAGATTGCCTTTGTCGCAGCCAGGATCCCTGGCCGGATCGATAAGCTTTTTGTGGATTTCACAGGTGTCCAGGTCAGGAAAGGTGCCCCACTTGTCTGGATCTACAGCCCTGATTTAGTAACAACTCAGCAGGAATATATTCTTGCTCTTGAGACGCTGGAAAAAGTCAAGGAGAGCCCGCACGGAGAAACCATTGAGGGAGCTCAATCTTTAGTTGAAGCATCGAAAAATAGGCTTCTTTTATGGGGAGTGAGTGAAAAACAGATCAAGGAACTGGAGGAAAAAGGAGAAGCCAGCATACATATGATTATCCATGCTCCCCTCGGAGGAACGGTTGTTCATAAGAATGCTTTAGAAGGAAAGTACGTGAAGGAAGGAGAAAACCTTTATCGGATCGCCAATCTTTCCAACGTCTGGGTCCTTGCAGATGTCTATGAATCTGATCTAGTCAGCATCGAAAAAGGACAGAATGTTGAAATCACGACATCTGCTTTACCCGGGAAGAAATTTGAGGGTCAGATTTCTTTTATCGACCCGTACTTGAATCCCAAGACCCGCACAGTTAAGGTGAGAGTGGTTGTGTCCAACACTCAACTGAAGCTTAAACCCGGAATGTATGTCAACGTGCTTCTGAGTGCTCAAGTTCATGACGGTATCCACGGTTCGGGAAAAGTGATCTACGAATGCCCGATGCATCCGGAAATTCAATCCGATAAACCGGATGACTGCTCAATATGCGGAATGTCTCTGGTGGAAAAACCTCAGGCACCTCCTGGTTCGATACTGGCTGTTCCCAGGAGTGCGGTTCTGGATACGGGTGAAAGAAAGCTCGTCTATATCGAGAAGGAGAAGGGTGTTTATGTGCCAAAAGAGATTGAAATTGGTCCTGATGCAATCGCTGTTGTGGATGGGCAGAAGAAGAAATTTTACTCTGTCAGAGCAGGACTTTCTGAAGGAATGAAAGTGGCCACTCAGGCCAATTTCCTGATCGATTCTCAGAGCCAGATCACCGGACAGGCTGAAGCGATTTACTCTGGAGCACTCGAGAAGGATAAGAAAAAAACTCCTCCTTCAAAGCACATTCACTGAGTACAGTGTTATGATTTCCGACATGAATAGGAGATGCGAATGATCGATAAAATCATTGAATACTCACTCAAGAATAAATTCATTATTCTGGCTCTGTTTTTGCTCGTCATTGGATGGGGCTATTGGGCCCTTAACAATACACCCATAGATGCTATTCCTGACATCGGAGAGAACCAGCAGATCGTGTTTGTCGACTGGCCAGGAAGGAGCCCCAAGGATATCGAGGACCAAGTTATCTATCCCCTTTCCGTTAATCTCATGGGAATTCCCGGGATGAAAGTGATCCGTTCCAATTCCATGTTTTCGTTCGGGATGATCAATGTGATATTTGAAGACGGGGTGGATTTTTACTGGTCGCGAACACGGATCCTGGAAAGATTGAATATTGCCCAGAAGGACCTCCCGGAAGGAGTCGTTCCCCAGTTAGGTCCTGATGCCACGGCCCTAGGTCAGATATTCTGGTACACGGTTGAGAACGGATACTACTGTCCCGATCATCCCAAATTGAGGTTCGACGAGCCTGGTGTGTGTTCTGAGGACGGCCAGGAGCTTGTTTTTTCAAACTACAATTTAGGCGAACTGCGCTCGATTCAGGACTGGTATGTCCGGTATCAGCTCAATTCGGCTAAAGGAGTTTCTGAAGTCGCCACTGTCGGGGGGTTTGTCAAACAGTACCAGATCGATGTTGATCCCAATAAGCTTCTGGCCTTCAATGTGAATTTGCGCAGCATGTTCGATGCTGTGCGACGGAGCAACATCGATGTTGGAGCAAAGGTGATCGAGGAAGGAGGAAAGGAGTTCATTGTTCGAGGGCTCGGCTTCATAAAGTCATTGGAGGACATCGAGAACATCGTCATAGGTTCTCATGAAGGAATTCCGGTTTATGTCAAGAACGTGGGGCAGGTGATGACAGGCCCGGCTTTTAGACGAGGAGCACTGGACAAGGAGGGAACGGAGGTCACTGGCGGTGTGGTGTTGATGAGATACGGTGAGAATCCTTTAGGGGTCATCGAAGCAGTAAAAAGGAAAATCGGTGAAATCTCAGCGGGTTTGCCTTCCGGAGTCCAGATTGTACCTTTCTATGACCGCACAGAGCTGATTAACCGGGCCACAGACAATTTAAAAGAGACACTACTTGAGGAAATTGTTGTTGCGGTTTTTGTAATTTTAATATTCCTCCTGCACTTCAGGAGCAGCCTCATCGTCTCTATCATCCTTCCTGTCGGAGTTCTAATCTCATTCCTCATCATGTACTACTTGAAAATTCCCTCCAACATCATGTCTCTGGGAGGCATTGCAATTGCGGTCGGAGTGATGGTCGACGCGGGGATTGTCATGACAGAAAACATATCCAGGCATCTGGCAATGACTCCAGAGAGAGGGCTGGACACGATCATCACAGCGTCGAAAGAAGTGGGTTCAGCCATCTTTTTTGCCATCCTCATCATTGTCGTTGCCTTTATTCCTGTTTTTTCTTTGAAGGGCCAGGCCGGAAAGCTCTTTTCTCCGCTGGCGTTTACCAAGACATTTGCTATATTTGGATCGGCCCTGCTGGCTATCACTCTAGTTCCTGTACTCAGTTCTCTTTTTTTAAGAGGAAAAATGCGTCTCCCGGAGAAGAATATATTGAACAAGATATTGATGCGTCTGTATGAACCCATTCTCCGTTTTTCTCTCAAACACAAGATCATTGTCCTGCTGATTGCTTTACTTCTGTTGGGAGTGAGCTACTTCCCTCTCACTCAAATAAAGAGTGAGTTCATGCCTCCTTTGAATGAAGGGGACCTGCTTTTTATGCCTGTTCTTCTTCCCGGAGCGTCCCTTACCCAGGTGATGAAAATCATGAAAACACAGGATATGATTCTGAAATCTTTCCCTGAAGTGGAACATGTTGTCGGAAAACTGGGAAGGGCGGAAACGCCGACGGATCCGGCTCCTGTGGGCATGATCGAGACCATTGTGAAGCTCAAACCCGAGAAACTCTGGCGGGATGGAATGACGCGGCAGAAATTGATCAACGAGATGGATGAAGCCTTGAGAATTCCTGGAGTGAGCAACATCTGGACGCAGCCCATCCGCAACCGGATAGACATGCTGGCTACTGGAATCCAGACTCCAGTCGGAGTGAAGGTTTTTGGCGAGGATATGAGAATAAACGAGGAAATCGGGATCCAGATTGAAAGTATTCTCAGAGAAATACCCGGATCCAGAAATCCTTATGCGGAAAGGATCGGAAACAAACCCTACATAGAGATCGATGTGAACAGGGAAGAAGCAGCCCGGTATGGTGTTAAAGTGGGTGATATCCAGCATTTGATCATGATTGCAATAGGAGGGATGAATGTCACCACCACAGTCGAAGGAAGAGAGCGCTATCCGGTGCGGATTCGCTACATGCGGGAACTCAGGGACAGTTTCGAGGCTCTGAAAAAAATCTTTGTTCCCACACCGAGTGGTGCCCAGATTCCTCTCTCTCAGCTTGCAGACATAAAAAAAGTGGAAGGACCAGCCAAAATTGCGGGGGAAAACACCCTTCCCTATGTCAGGGTTTTTGTTGATGTGGATACAGATAAAGTGGGTGTGGTGGATTTTGTCAATCAGGCACAGAAGGCAGTCCAGGAGAAGCTTTCTCTACCCGCTGGCACCTATATTTCATGGAGCGGCCAGTATGAGTATGAGATGCAGGCACGGAAGAGATTGATGACCGTTGTTCCGATCTGTATTTTCATTATTTTCCTTTTGCTCTACATGAAATTTAAAAGTTTTTCCGCGGCCTTGATTCTGGTTTTATCCCTTCCCTTCGCATTTATCGGAGGCATCTGGCTTCAATACATCCTCGGTTTTAAGTTCAGCACTGCTGTCTGGGTGGGTTACATCGCCTTGTTTGGAGTCGCAGTGGAGGATGGAGTGGTGATGATGGATTTCCTTGTTCAATATGCCAAAAAAGGGCAATCCTTTATTGAGGATGTTATTCGAGCAGCGCTACTCCGCATTCGGCCCATTATCATGACTACAGCCACAACGATCCTGGCTCTCATTCCGATACTGCTGAGCACGGGGGCTGGATCGGAGATCATGAAGCCTATAGCCACTCCTACTGTGGGAGGTATGGTCACAGCCACAGTATTGAATCTGATCCTGGTTCCTGTGATTTTTGCCTGGGTGGTTCAGGGCAGGATGAGGAAAAAACTGGATATGCGTGGGCATGAGAACGCTTAATGCAGATTTTATGAATAATCCAGGTTAAAGTATGCCTTTTTCTTTAAGCCACT
>DAOVAM010000066.1 GCA_030671065.1 Candidatus Aminicenantota bacterium | reverse complement strand
AGGAGCAGCGGCAGGAATCGGCGGTACTTTTAATGCCCCGATCGCAGGAGCTCTGTTTGCTGTGGAAGTCCTACTCGGAGAATTCGGCATCTTCTCTTTCAGCCCGATCATTGTCGCTTCAGTTATTTCGACTCTGGTCTCAAGGTTGGTTATTGGAGATTTCTCAGCCTTCACTGTACCCAAATACACCCTCATCAGTGTCTGGGAAATCGGCCCCTATATCCTTCTTGGACTCGTGAGCGGACTGGTGGCGATTCTTTTCATCAAAACTCTCTACTTCTTCGAGGACAGAATCGATAAGGCTCCGGTTCACCCTCTCATCAAGCCAGTGATCGGAGGCCTTCTTATCGGGGCGATCGGGCTGGCTCTGCCACAGATATTCGGAGTGGGTTACGGCTCTATTGACGCCTGCCTTCAAAACCAATTGGGCTTCTGGCTGGCTTTCATCCTCATCTTTGTTAAAATTCTCAGCACATCTTTAACGCTCGGCTCCGGAGGCTCGGGGGGAATCTTCGCCCCTTCTCTTTTCCTGGGAGCCATGACTGGAAATTTTCTTGGCTCAGTCTTTCACAACTTTTTCCCCAACTCCATTTCATCTCCAGGCGCATACTCTCTTGTGGGAATGGGAGCTGTGGTTGCCGCAGCCACCCATGCTCCGATCACCGCCATCATCATCATTTTTGAACTGACTAATGATTATAAGATCATCCTGCCCCTCATGTTGTCCTCCATCATTGCCTCATTCATGACAGCGGGAATCCATAAGGAATCCATCTACACCATGAAACTCAAGCGGAGAGGCATCATCTTCAAGGAAGGAAGAGAAGTGAACATCCTCAGATCGCTTCCTGTGAAAGACTTTATCAGTCAGGATTATCATGTCTTCTTGAATACAGAGCATGCTGGAGCGATCATCGACCAGGCGATCAGCGGGAAACATCACTGCTATCAGGTTATAGATTCTAAAAGCAGCTATGTGGGTTGCCTATCGCTGAATCAGCTGAAAACAGCTGTCATGCAAAAGGAACTTATCGATTCACTCATCATTGCCCAAGACCTGGCTGTTTCTGATATTCAACTGAATGTTGAGGACAATCTCGAAAAAGCCATGGAAATTTTTGGCCGTGAAGACGTGGCTGAAATCGCAGTCCTGAAAGACAAGAAATTCATCGGTGTCGTGAAAAGAAAAGACGCCATCGAAGCCTATAACCATGAGATCGCCAAAAAAGAGGCTGCTTCAGGGATGGTCCAGAAGTTAAAGTTCACTCATTTGACCAAAACGGTCGATATCGGAAAAGGCTACAGGATCATGGAAGTGGACGCGCCTCCTTCTTTCTGGGGAAAGAGTCTGAAAGGGCTCGACTTGCGAGCATCATACAAAATTGATGTTCTCTTGATCAAAAGACGAAATCCTCCTCAAACGATCACTCTTCCCTCTGCGGATGAAACCATCCGGAAAGGAGACATGTTGATTCTCGCTGGCCATGCGGACAACCTCAAAAAAATCAGCCCAGCTGAATAAATCAAAACAGAATAAAAGGGGTCAGGGCTTGACATTGGACATCCTTACAGAGTTAAGCCTAATATGGATATTAAAAATAAAACTGCTTCTAATTTTCAGACATCGATATTGGCAAGGCCCGATCCCAAAACTTTTTAAAATGTCTAATGTCAAGCTCTGACCCCGTCTTCTTATATTCTTTAAACTGCTTTTCTTGACAATGCCATAATCGAGCCTTATATTGAATTAAACGGTCAAGGAGAATCGAAAGATGGAAATAGAAATGAAAATAAAGGGTCTTGTAGTGGATCCCATATCCAAAATGCCCATCGTGGTTCTTGAAGACCTCACCAGCAAACGCATTCTTCCCATCTGGATCGGGGTCTTTGAAGCGAACGCCATCGCCCTCAAAATCGAAAATATTTCTACTCCTCGCCCCATGACCCATGATCTTGTTAAAAACTTCTTGGAACAGCTCGACATTTCAGTCGAAAAGATCGTCGTCAACGACGTAAGGGATAACACATTTTACGCTATGATCCACTGTCGCTACAAAGACCAAACCATCACTATCGATTCCCGCCCATCCGATGCTATCGCTTTATCCCTGAGAGTAGACGCTCCCATATACGTGGAAGATGAAGTAGTGAAAAAAGCGCAAAGCCTGAAATTCGACGAAAATCTGGAAGATTCAGAAAAACTCAAGAAGTGGCTGGAAAACCTGAAGCCTGAAAATTTTGGCAAATACAAGATGTAAATAATACAGGATCAGGGCTCGACATTAGACATATTCCTAAGTTAACTCTATTTATGATACCTATTCATATTTCCTAACTCTGAATAAATGTCTAATGTCAAGCCCTGATCCCATTTTTTACCATTTTTTACTCGGCCGCCAACCTCTTTTCTCTATGTCCTCAGCGTAAACAGAAGGTATAGCCCGATCAAACCAAAAATCAGATTGGGTCCCCAGGCACTGAGAAACGCGTTCAGATAATTGGCATATCCGAGTCCCTGGAAAGCGCCGATGGCTAACCAATACACCATTGCGATCAAGATGCTCAATCCGATTCCCACCAGAGTTCCCTTCTTTCCTAAAGAAAAAGCAAAAGGAATTCCGAGAAGGGTCATGATCAAACACACAAACGGAAAGGATATCTTATAGTGCAGATTGACCTTAAACCTCACCGTGTCAAAGTTTCTTTCGTCAAGCTCTCGGATATATTTCCTGAGTTCTCTGAAACTCATCTGGGCGGGCTCTTCTCTTTCTTTCTTAAAATAACTGATGTCTTCGAGAACCTCTAAATCCATCGTGTTCTTCTTCTCGTAGCCCGTCATTCGACCGCCTTCAAAATCTCTGAACCAGCAGTCCTCCAAAGAAAGACGGCCATCACTCAAACGGGCCCTCTCCGAATAAATCCTCCTTTTAACAGACCATGTGGGAGTATCAAAATCATAGATCGACAGCTGGCTGAATGAAGATTTTTCCGAATCGAAATAGTTGTAATGATAGATCCTATTCCTTTCTTTACTCAATACCCACCGGCGGTCCAGATAGCTGTAGCTCCGGATAGGTCTGTCATTGATCCTGTTCCATATCTCCTCTGCTTTCTTGTTGGAGAAGGGAAGAACATTCTCCTGAAGATAAAACGAGAAAAATGAAACGATTGCAGCCAGAAACACAACAGGAAGAATTATGCGGTAAAAACTCAAGCCAACTGTCTTCATCGCAGTGATTTCGTTGAATTTAGTCAAAAAACCCAAAGAGAGAAGTGCTGTCGTCAGCGCAGCGACAGGAAAAATATAATGTGCCACAAATTCGGGGATAATGTAACGAATATACTCAAAAAGAAGTCCAATGGATTTATCATGTTCATAGATATTGTCTATCCGTTCAAAAAAAGTCACTATCACAGAGATCACGAGAAGGCTGAAAAAAATCAGCGAAAAAATTGCCAGATATTTTCGGATGATGTAACGGTCCAAGATATTCGGGAATCGAAGAGAAAGACGAGGCAGGCTTCGGGAAAGCTTTTTTCTCTTTTTAGCAGAGACGACTTTTTTTTCTCTCTTAAAAAGAAAGCGAAACGAAAAAATGGAAGATTCTTTTATTGAACTGAAAAACAGGTACAGGGCCATCAGACAGAGAAGTATGTTTGGTCCCCACATTCCCAACCACGGAGGGAGTTTGCCATCCATGGCAATCTGCTCGCCCGCAGTAATCAAAATGTAATAGACCAGGATTATTCCGATGCTGATCGTGAATCCGCTGGTTCTTCCCCCTTTTTTTGTTGTAGCCCCAAGAGGCAGGCCCAGAAAGCCGAATATCAAGCAGACAAAAGGCAGAGCGAATTTCCTGTGAATTTCCACCCAATACGAAATATAATTCTTTTGCCTTCGTTCAAAAGCAAACGCCTTTTGTTCAGATTCCTCTTTCTCTTGACTCAGCTTCACTAAATCCTGCTTGATGACTTTGATATCCGTGAATAGCTCCCGGATATCTTTCTCTCTCACACGCTTTTTTCCAGAAGCGGTAGTGAAGAAACTATCCATGTCGATTTCTTCCTCATTCTTCTCGAAAGTCGTCACTCCGTATTTTTCTGTATCGGAAGGAGAATAGGAATGAAGGGTTCCATCGTAAAGTTCGAGGATTGCTCTTTTCATCTCCGGGTAGAAGTTCAGCCTTCCCCTCTCTGCTGCTATGACTCTTGGTTCATCACGAGGCTCAGAAAAATACACAAAGATATTTTCCCATTCTCGTTCTTGGCTCACTCCCTGGATAAAAATGACTGTATCTGGAATGGATTCATTGAATTCTCTTGGATGGATCCTGAACTGAATTCTTGTCAGTACGGAGCGGGTCAGAGTCTGGTCCATCTTGTAGTTGAAGTGCGGAGCAAGGTAAAGAGCAAAATATGAAGTCAACAACCATCCGAGCACTGAGAATAAAAGCACTGGCCGGAGAAGCCTTGTGTAACTGATTCCCAAGGTCTTAAAGGCCATGACTTCAGAATCAGTGGAAAGCCGGCTCAGTCCACCCAGTGTGCCCATCAGCACAGCCATCGGCACTGTAAAGGCCAGGATAGAGGGAATCAGATAGAGTAATATCTCGAGAGCTGCTCTGAGTGGAACCCCCCTGGTTATGAATATCTCAGAGAGTTGAAGGATCTGATTCATCAAAAGGACAAAAGTAGTGAGAAGCAGACCTATGAAAAAGGGAGGGATTATCTCTTTGATGATATAACGGTCAAAGTACTTGAGCACTCTGTTTTTATATCATATAAACGCATCAAAAAAAAGAAAGGCCCTGAGCAAAATGCTCAGGGCCTTTGGATTTCAAGCCATTCGGCTTAATACATATCTCCACCTGGAGGAGGCATGGGATATTTGGGTCCCTTCTCCTCTTCTGGGATATCTGATACCAAGCCTTCAGTTGTCAAGAGCAGACCTGAAATGCTCGAGGCATTCTGCAGTGCTGTCCGCACAACCTTGGTTGGATCCAGAATTCCGGATTTAACCAAATCTTCATATTTTTCTGTCAGTGCATTGAATCCCACATTCTTTTCTTTTTCTCTCACTTTCCCAGCAACGATGGCTCCTTCGTGACCCGCGTTATCTGCGATCTGACGGAGTGGCTCTTCGAGGGCTCTTGTGATGATTTTGACACCGATCTGCATGTCATCATCGAAGCTTAATTTCTCGAGAACTTTTTGACATCTGAGAAGAGCGACTCCTCCACCAGGAACGATTCCTTCTTCGACTGCGGCTTTGGTGGCATGCATAGCATCTTCGACTCTAGCTTTTTTCTCTTTGAGCTCAGTCTCTGTGGCCGCTCCAACCTGAATCAATGCGACTCCGCCGACCAACTTGGCCAGTCTTTCCTGGAGTTTTTCTCTGTCATAATCAGAAGTCGTATCTTCAACCTGAGTTCTGATCTGCTTGATCCGAGCCTGGACTTCTTCTCCTTTTCCTTTTCCTTCGACGATCGTAGTGTTGTCCTTGTCGATCACAACTTTTTTGGCACTGCCCAGCCAGTCCGTTTCAACGCTTTCGAGCTTGACACCGATATCTTCTGTTATCACTTTTGCTCCTGTGAGAACAGCGATATCCTCCAGCATGGCTTTTCTTCTGTCGCCAAAACCAGGAGCCTTAACAGAAGCACAATGAAAGGTTCCTTTGAGCTTATTGACGACCAATGTCGCCAGGGCTTCCCCTTCGACTTCCTCCGCGATGACCAACAAAGGCCTTCCCATCTTGGCCACATTTTCAAGCAGAGGCAGGAAGTCTCTCAGGTTGCTGATCTTCTTTTCGTGAAGCAGAATAAGCGGATCCTCCAGCACACATTCCATCCTGTCCGGGTCTGTGATGAAATACGGGGAAAGATAGCCGCGGTCAAACTGCATTCCTTCAACGACCTGCATTGTCGTCTCCAGACCTTGAGCTTCTTCCACCGTGATGACGCCGTCTTTGCCGACTTTGTCCATAGCCTCGGCGATAATCTTGCCGATGGATTCATCATTATTGGCTGAAATAGAGCCAACCTGAGCAATCATCTCACCGCTGACTTCCCGGCTCAGTTTTTTGAGTTCTTTTACGATTTCTATGATAGCAAGGTCGATTCCCTTCTTGATCAGATTGGGATTGGCTCCTGCCGTTACATACTTTAATCCCCCAGCAAAAATGCTCTGGGCCAGCACAGTCGCTGTTGTGGTTCCGTCTCCAGCCACATCTGAAGTCTTGGAAGCAACCTCTTTCACTAGCTGTGCACCCATGTTCTCCAGAGAGTCCTGGAGCTCAATTTCTTTAGCCACAGTCACGCCGTCTTTGGTGCTGGTTGGAGATCCGAATTTCTTATCCAGAACAACATTTTTTCCTCTGGGACCCAAAGTTTCTTTCACTACGTTACTGAGAACGTTGACACCTTTTAAAAGCGATTGTCTCGCTTCTTCACCGAGTATAATCTGTTTTGCCATTTTTTCCTCCTTTTCCTAAATCAGGTGATCTTGGCTAAGATCTCTTCTTCGCGGACGATCAAGTGCTCGATGTCTCCGATCATCACTTCGGTCCCGCTGAATTTCCCGATAAGAATCTTATCACCTTTTTTGACATCGAGAGGAATAACCTTCCCGTCTTCTGTGACACGGCCTTTTCCAGCTGCTATGACTTCCGCTTCTTGCGGTTTCTCTTTCGCAGTATCCGGAATAATTATTCCGCTTTTGGTGACTTCCTTCTCTTCCAGTCTCTTGAGAAGAACTCTGTCATGGAGTGGTATCACCTTCATTTATGAACCTCCTTGATATAAAATAAAGATAAGATGATTTTTAGCAGAATTGCTAAAAGATTGTTAATTTTAGCCGATGCTCCCGGGTTTGTCAAGAAAAAAGTCAAAAAATTAGCACTCCAAGCAAAAGAGTGCTAATATGAGACGTTTTTTCCGGATTTTACCAGAGAAAAAACAGGGAAAAAGGGGCCAGGCCCCTTTTTTTTACAATTGAGAAGAGGATTATTTTACTTGATGATCTTCAAGCATTTGGCGCGATTGTGGAGAGTATTGCGGTGAATTCCCAGGGCTTTAGCCATTTTTGTCATGTTACCATTGTATTTCTTCGAGGCTATCTCGATGTAAATTTTCTCGAATTCCTTCAGGACGTCTTTGAGGCTTAATTCCTTTTCTACCATCTCTTCGATGACGATCTCCAGTTTTCGATGAATAGTGAGTTTATCGGATTTTTTTTGCATCTTTCTCCACCTTTTTAGAGATATCTTGATAAGCTTCCTTGAATTTTTCCTTAAGGTCCTTGGGAATAAGGCCGATCATGGTTTTGGATATTTTCATGCAGACTGGGGAAAGCTGTGAGTCGACTAAGGATTTCTCGCTCACAGGGAACACCGACAGCGCAAAGATCACAACACTGCAAATGAGAGTTCCTGTCAGAAAACCCAGGCATCCCCCTAAAACATTGTTCAGGAGCTTCAGCGGACCTTTGATTACTTTTGAGAGAAGATGGGAAGAAATCCAGCCTACACACACCACAGCCAGAAATACGGTCAGGAATCCTAAAAACTGAGCCAATATCTCTGAAGATATGAATCGTTGATAAAGCCAGGAAACCTGTGTATAAAAACCCAGAGCAAAAATCACTCCCAGGATAACGGAGAGAAGGCCAAAAACTTGCCTCACAAGCCCTTTAACGATACCCACGACAGAAGTCACGGCCAAGATGACCAGGAGTATAATATCCAGCAAGTTCAACGGGTTCACCTTTTCCTTTTTTTCAATTCCTCGACCATCCAGTATTCTCCTCCCTCCAGCGAGCCAAAGGCAATATGAGGTTTTATCTTCCCGTGAAAATCAGAGCCGGCTGTGGGAACAAGGTCCAGTTCTTCAGCCAGGGCTCTGTAGTGCTCCGTTTGAGACTTGTCATGATAGAAGGTGTACACCTCCAGGCCTTCTAGTCCGTTTTCCTTCAAAATTGCGAGGTCTTCCTTGGTAGCATTCTGAAAGTAGGCGCCTGGATGAGCAAGCACTGGAACGGCTTCTGTCTGCGGAATCAGTCTGAGCACTTCTTTTAAGTCCAGGTTTTGTTTGGGAACCCAGGCAGGTTTACCCTTCGTGAAATAATCCCTGTAGAAAAAATAAGGGGCGAAAATTCGATTCTCATCCTCATAATATTTTTTAAGAGACGAACGATCCTTCTTCTCTGATTTGTCCAGCAGAATCTGGGCAATCGTCACACCCAGCGGCGGATTCGGCTTCGACTTTTTGGAAATCTCTTTCCAACTAATATCAAACCCGATCTCCTTAAGCTTCTTGACGCGCTCCTTGGCTTCAACGATTCTTCTCTCTGCCATCTGATCGATGAGCTCAGATACAATGTTCTTCCTCCAGTTAACAAAAGGGAGGAGAAGATGAAACTCTCTCTCATCGAAAAGCGTTGTGAGCTCAACGCTCGGGATAACCTCGATTCCTTCTTTTTCACCGAGTTCCAACGCTTCGGGATACGCGGCCACAGTGTCATGGTCAGCGATGGAGATCGCCTTCAGCTCATTCTTTTTCGAGAGTTGAATAATATGAAAAGGAGAAAAATCTCCGTCGCTACTCTTATTGGAATGAATGTGGAGATCGACTTTCCATCGCATCAGAGCTCATTCTTATCGGTCAAAAGTTTAAATATTTTTAAATACATCTTGGATGTTTGCTCGACTATGGATGCAGGCAAAGGAGGAGGAGGCGAATTCTTATCCCAATCCGTACTTTCTAAGTAATCTCGAACAAACTGTTTATCCAAGCTGGGTTGAGACTGACCAGGCGCATAGCTGGACAGAGGCCAGAATCGAGAAGAATCAGGCGTGAAGATTTCGTCCACAAGGATGAGTTCATCATTGTGAAGCCCGAATTCAAACTTGGTGTCAGCGATTATGATCCCCTTCGAGTAGGCATGAAGCGAGGCTTTCTGGTAAAGCTCTACACTGATTTTCTTAATCTTTTGAGCAAGATCTGGTTCAACGAGTTTTTGCATTTCTTTAAAAGAAATGTTTATATCGTGTCCTTCTTCCGCTTTCGTTGAAGGAGTAAA
>DAOVAM010000028.1 GCA_030671065.1 Candidatus Aminicenantota bacterium | reverse complement strand
AAAATACAAAAGAGCTGCAAATATCCCAATTAAAAGGAGATGCCCGTACCATGGCCAGTCTTTCATTTTAATTGGCTCCTTTCTGTCCGACTTTGGTGACAGGCTGAGGTGGTTGAGTAAACACATACCTTGCGGTTAATGAAAAATCCAAAAACTCATTACCCCGAACTTGCCTTCGATTGGAACTGGCGAGGTTCACGTTTTGGAAATGAGGGCTTGTTTCCAGGTTATAAATATAATCGGATATGAGATTGAGGTCTATAGCTCTTCCCCGAATCTGGACCTGTTGTTTGCTGAAACTGACCTCGGTCAGCCAAACCCAATACGGGATGTTTTTACTGAGTTCATCCAGTATGCTGACTGCTACTCCCTGTTGGGACTTTAACTGGTTGATAAGGTCTATCTTTCTCATGATGAGGTCTTGCTGTTCCTGGACTCTTTCGAGTTTAACAAGAACATCCTTGAGTTTTTCTTTCTCCTCTTGAACTTCTTTCAGGAGAGTTTTTTCTTTCTTGATGGCATTAAATTGTAAGAAGCCCAGGGCAATAGCGGCAACGACAAATAGCCCTATGAGAGAGGTCATCGGGAAAGGCTTTTTTTCCTTTATGACCTCCTCTTTCGCCGTGATTACCGGACCGGTTGGTTCTTCTTTTAATAAGTTTATACGTATCATGGTTTTACTCTTCCATTTTTCGGGTTGCTAATCCAGTGGCCACCCCAAACAGCGAGGCCATATCCTGGAAGTAGACAGGATCTATTTTCTTTTCGTTGTAATAGATATTCCGGAATGGATTGAAGACTTCGGTCTCGGTACCGAACTTCTGCTCGAAGAACTTGGGAAGGTCTTTCAGTTTGGCGAGTCCTCCACTCAGGAGGATCTTTTCGATTTTCCTCTCTCCTCCTTCTCCTGATTCATAGAAAGAGAATGTTTTTTCAATTTCCTCGAGAAGATTCTCGATGTTCGTGTTCAGAACTGTTTCGACCTGCTCGGGTGGAATGTCTTTGGCAGGAATCCCCTTGATGACTTTCTCCGCATCATCCACGCTGAGTCCGAGATCCTTCCGAATATTTTCAGTAATAAACGATCCGCCGATGGAGAGGTCCCTGAATAACTGAGGCTTTTCATTTTTGATGACGATGATGTTGGTTGTGTTGGCACCGAGGTTGATCAATGCCGTTGTCTTTTCTTTATAGAGTTCCGGGTAATTGATTTCCATTGCGTTTTGAAGAGCAAATGCGTCAACTTCTATGGCGAGCAGATTTTTGCGGGCTTGGAGCACGACATTGCTATAATTTGTGACTTTGTCTTTTTTGGCTGCGACAAGAAGTATGTCAAGGTTTTTATCCTCGGAATCGACAGCGGGTTTCAGAATAGCGTAATCCACAGCAGTCTCTTCATAGGGATAGGGAATATTATGCCTTGCTTCCCAGATAATGGATTCTGCCAGCTCTTCTGTTTCCATAGAGGGGAGAGATATTTTTTTGATGATCACTGAGCTTCCGGAAAGAGAAATGACAACGTTTTTGTTCGAGATCTTATTCTCGTCAAATATCATTTTTATGGTTTCGGACACAGCTGTCGAATCCATGATTGTCCCTTCGACTATGGCGTCATGAGGCAGGAACTCTAACCCGATCTTTTCGACTTCGAAAGTCTCCTCTCCGCCCTTTTTCTTGGATTTGAACTCAACAGCTTTTATGGCGTAAGAGCCGATGTCCAGCCCAACCACTTCTTTCACTTTACCCAAACCAAGCATTTTCTTTCTCCCTTGTGTTTATAGATTTAAGCTTGGGTGCTTATTTTTAAATTTTATCCTGAGTCTGTGTTCGACTTGCTTGGGGACCAAATCTTTGAGGCAGCCACCCAGCATGAAGATTTCCTTCACTAATTTTGAACTGAGGAAAGAATAACTGAGATTGGGCATCATAAAAAATGTCTCAATTTCTGGGTCGAGCTTCATGTTCATCAGCGCCATTTGAAATTCGTTCTCAAAATCTGAGATAGCTCTTAATCCCCTGATAACGACTTTGGCGTCGTTGTTTTTCGCGAATTCGACGAGTAAACCGTGAAAAGCCTTGATTTCAGTGTTTTTTTGGTCGGCAAATAACTCCTGGATCATGCTGACTCTTTCTTCAGAGGAGAAAAGGGGTTTCTTCTTCGGATTTTCCAGTACAGCGATGAGTAAGCTGTCAAAAACCTTCATGCCTCTTTTAATAATATCCACGTGTCCGTTTGTTATTGGATCAAAGGAACCGGGATACACAGCTTTACGCGCTTTTTGCTGATGAGTGGTTTCGCTCATTTTCGTTAAGTTACTATTATCAAAAAAATTATCCTTTGTCAATTCAAAAAATCACTTAAATTTTAGTTGCTAGAGTGCCAAATTTTGTACATTTTTTGCAGCCATTTGGACAATTTTGGTCACTTTGTTCCTTCTAAAATCAACGACGGATGGACACCTGAAATTTTCTCTCATCGTCAAAATAACCTCATCATAAAAATTTCCATTTTTAATTTTGACTGTTCTCATAAGTTTACAAGGATTATCTCTTAGGTCAATCCCCAGAGGGGAGGATTTCATAGGGTGAATTTTAATCGAATTCTCTCACCCCTAGAGGTTAAAGCAGTCATCAGAACCGATGATATGATTTTTCAAGGACTTACATCGATTTTTTGTATAAAAGAAATAAAAAAAAGGGGCCTGGCCCCTTTTTTTCATTTTTTTCATCATGCCTCTTTTTTTTTAGGAAGAATGGAGATAAAATAAAAATGTATTGGGGTTAGGCTAAAGGATCAAGAAAAACGGGATCAGGCTTTGACTTTGGATCGGGATGAAGCGTTCAAAGCCGATTTGAACAGGAGAATATTATGAGAAAATATGTTCTATTCAGGGTATTCGTCGGGATTGTGGTACTTTTGACGATCCCTTTTCTTTCCATTTGTGATGAGGATGATGTCTATTCCAGAAAGAGAGAGATGATGGTTCGGACGCAGCTTCAGGGACGAGGCATAAAAGACAAGAAAGTCCTGGATGCCATGAGAAATGTTCCCCGGCATCTTTTTGTCAGGTCGAACCTGCGCAGTAAAGCTTATAATGATTATCCTCTGGAGATCGATGAAGGCCAGACGATTTCACAGCCCTATATTGTCGCGATGATGACTCAATCCCTGGATCTGGAAAAAGGACAAAAAGTCCTGGAGATAGGTACAGGTTCAGGATACCAGGCAGCTGTTCTGGCCCATATAACAGATCAGGTGTATTCGATCGAGATAAGAGAGAAACTGGCAAAAAAGGCGGAAGCAACTCTGAAAAAGCTGAATTACGATCAGGTCCAGGTCAAATGGAGCGACGGCTATTTTGGATGGGAGGAGAACGCCCCTTTCGACGCCATTATAGTCACCTGTGCAGCCAATCATATTCCTCCTCCGCTCATCAAGCAGTTGAAGGAAGGGGGGAAGCTCATTATTCCCTTGGGGAGTACGCTTCTGTTCCAGTCTCTTACATTAGTGACCAAAACAGAGGGTAAACCGAAAACGAAACAACTCTTAGATGTGCGATTTGTCCCTATGGTTGGAGAAGTCCGTAAAGAAAACAGCGAGTAGATACCCAAAGGATGCCAGGAGTAAAACTAAATTGTAGCCTGTCCAGAAAGCAATCAACAATGCGGAAATAGAATTAACGACTGAAGAAAAGGCATTGGTTGCCCATGCCCAGGGAATCAGCCCTTTCTCCTGTTCTGCTAGAAGGCGGATACCTGTTGGGAAAGGAAATCCCATCAGGAAGCCAAGGGGAAAAACTACAAAAAAAGTCAGAACCATTTTCAGGAAAAGACTGAGATGCGTGAGGACATCAAACAACAAGGGGATGAGGAAAAGATAAAGAACGATGAGCCCTGCGCAGAAGAGAAGACTTTTCCTCAGGTTCTTTCTCCTGTCCAGGCCAAGAATTTTTTTTGAAAAGAAACTCCCCAGGCTGGAAGAGAAAAGCAGAGAAAAGATTATGATTGAGATCGAATACAGCGGGTGTCCCAGGAAGAGAATAAATCTCTGAATAAAAATTATCTCCACGAACATGAATGCCATTCCTATTAGACTGAAGTAGAAAAAGGCTTTTAAGGATCCACCCTTTTTTCTATCAACTTGTTTTCGGAGAATGATACGAGGCAGGAGTATCAGGACAAAGGCGATGATGAGGGACTGGATAAAGAGAAGGGATACCAGAAATTCTCCTTGAAGAAAGGGGAGCCATTTCTGCCCGAGGACTTTGAAGGTAGTCTTCAGCTTGGTCAGCTTGAAAAAATTGAAGAAAAAGGGACGGTTATCAGATGCGGGCCTTATCTGAAAAAGGTAATTTCTGTAAAGCTTCTCTCTTTCTGGAGGAGAGAGAAGCTGAAGAGTGAGCGTGTAGTAAAGAGGGCTGTCCAGGATGTTGTGGAGATTGACTTCTTCCGCTTTTATGCCCGGATAATAAACAAGGTCAAACAGGCATTTATCTGTGAAATTCTTTAATTTTTGGATGTCCTGTTGGGAGAAGGGGCTTTTTTTAATGAAGAAGCTGATGGCTCCCCAGCTTCTTATTGCTATCGTATGGGAGGCAGGGTCCAGTTTATTCTTTTCCAGAGCCTCGATCCAGGTGGCGAGAATTTTTATCTCTTGCCTGGGAGGAGGAAGGAGATAACGGGTCACACTGACGAGTCCGTTCGGGGATAATCGGTTCAAGATATTGGAAAATGACTCGACTGTATACAGGTAACTTTCGCTGAATCCTTGCACTCCGGTTCCAGTCGCGCCGAACACGTCTGTCAGGGAAAAGACGATGAGGTCAAAAGTGTCCTTTTCCCGTTTGAGAGCCGAACGACTGAAAGCGGATACGCTCTGAACTTTTTTAGAGTGATACAGGTTTCCGGAAGGCTCGGCCAGTTCCTCACGAAGAAACTTTAAGATTAACGGATTTTTTTCGATAACCTTGATCTGTCCAGCGTTAAAGTAGAAGGCAGAAAGGACATCCAGGCCACCCTTGGGCTCGATGATGAGAGTGCTTGGATTTTCGATAAAGGAATAAGCCAGGGAAGAGGGAAGATAGGATAAGAATTCAAGGGAGGGTTCCTGTGTGTTTTCGATGCGAGTGATTGCAGATAATTCGCCTCCGTCTGTGGAAAGACCGAGTTGATGGGGGAGCTTTTTGTCATACATGAGGCTCAGTCCAGGGGCATATCTTAAAGCGGAGGACTCCAGGATATCGACGCGGGATACGGCATTCCATTTTGTATGAAGGTGTTTTGCCTGGGGAAATTTCAAAGCCACAGGAAAGGCCTTATAGGGAGAAATCTTGAAACTGAGCCAGGCAGGAGCAAGCAGAAACAAGACGATTTCCCCGGCCATAAGGATCGATAATAAAACCTTAAAACGGACAGGTCTTCCTTCAGAGAAAAGGAAAGAAGCGAGTAGAGCCAGAAACGAGATGAAAAGGATGACTCCTCTGTCTCCTTTGGGAAGAAAAACAACCAGGACGAGCAGAGTGCCTGTCCCTGCCCCGAGAAGGTCAGAAAAATAGATCTTATTCACAAGGCTCGAGGTTCTGGAAATGGCAACGGATATTGTGAGGCCGGCAAAAAAGAAAGGAACACAGAGGAGGAAATAGTAAAGAAAGACGAAGGGGAGCTGCCCTTTGTCCCAGGAGAGTTTGATGAAGTCGAAAGGAAGAAGATTGCACAGAAAAAAGGACGCAAGTATGGCCAGGGAGTAAAGCAGAGCGCTCCATGAGAGAAATTTATCCCGGTCAATGGATTCGTGAGCTTTAAAAAGAGATAAAAACGTCCCGCTGGCTCCATATCCCATGAAGGCAATGCTGACCACTAAAAAGGCAAAATGATACTGCTGGGAGATAGAAAAATACCGAGTCAGAGATAATTCCAGGCACAGAGTTGCAGAGGAGATGAGGAATATTCCCGCCAGAACGCGATTCTTCATTCCCAGCATTGCTATTAAGGTAAAAAAGATTCGTTCGAGTGTCAACAGAGAAATAAGGCTTGCTGTACTGGCTTTATAATTTCATAATACTTTTTAGATGTCATTGCGAGCGCAGTGTGGCAATCTCTTAAGATAAAAGTGTCATCGCGAAAAGAGTGAACCAATCTCACATTGAAGTCATTGCGAGAAACGAAGTGACGTGGCAATCTCATAAAAACAAATGTATTTTTTCCATACGAGATTGCCACGCTGCGCTCGCAATGACACTATTGTACTCAATCTTCTTGACAAAAGTGTTGCTTTATTACTGAGCATAAGCACATGTTGCCTTTTCTCTGCAGTTGCTTTTCCTCTGTTCTTGTGATAATTTTGAAAATGCAGAGATGATTAAATTTGGCACTTCTGGGTGGCGGGCCTTGATGGGGGAAGAATTCACTTTCCAGAATGTCAGGACAGTCGTTCAGGCTATTGCCAATTATCTGGAGAGGAAATTTCCCGACAAGAAAAAATCGGTTATCGTGAATTATGATACCCGTTTTCTCTCAGAGAGATATGCATTTGAAGCGGCAAAGGTTCTCACTCATAACCGGATTCATGTGTTTCTGTCTGATAGGGATGCTCCTTCCCAGGCTCTGGCTTACCAGGTGATTAAGAGAAAGGCTCAGGGAGGAATCAATTTTACGGCCTCATTCAATCCCCCTGAATACAATGGCCTCAAGTTCAACACAGAAACCGGTGCTCCAGCTCTTCCCGATGAGACGGATAAAATAGAAGAAGAAATAAAACGCCTCCAGAAAGAGCATCCTTTCTGTCCCTATTATCCCAAGACTGAGTTTGTGGAGAAAATAGATCTTCAGGATGATTATCTGTCTTTCATTCAGGACAAGATTGACTTTGAGCTGATCCGGAAGTCCAAACTTAAAATCGCGGTGGATCTGCTTTACGGGACAAGCCGGGAATACCTGGATGGGATTTTGGAAGAGAATAACATTCCTGTCGAGGAAATTCATGGATTTATTGATCCGTATTTTGGGGGAATTGCGCCTTCCTGCACGGAGAAAAACCTCGAAGAATTGAAAGTCTTTGTCAAGGAGAAGAAGTGCGATCTCGGGATTGCCACAGATGCCGACGGCGATCGATTCGGAATTGTTGATGATAAAGGGGATTTTATTGTTCAGAACTTGATTATTTCTTTATTGCTTAATTATCTTGTTGCAGTAAAAAAATGGAAAGGAGGAGTTGCCAGATCAGTCGCGACGACTCATCTGGTTGACCGGATTGCCAGGAAATATGATTTACCTCTTTTTAAAACTCCTGTGGGATTCAAATACCTGGCTGATCTTTTTCTGAAGAAAAAATCATTTTCGGGGGAGAAGAAAGTGCCTGTGTGGCTATAAAAGATCATCTTCCTGAAAAGGATGGGATATTCGCCGGCCTTCTTGTTGCGGAAATGATGGCCTCTTCCGGAAAAACTCTCTCAGAGCTGATTCTTGATTTGTTTCGCGAATATGGTAAAAGAGTTGGAAAACAAAAGAGTATTCCTTTGAACGCGGATAAAGAAAGGAAACTGAGAAAAATCATTAAGAATCCTCCCGGGAATCTCGGAGACAGAAAGGTCGTGAATGTCGAAACAATCGACGGGCTTAAACTGGATTTTACCGATGATGACTGGCTTCTGTTAAGGCTCTCGGGGACAGAGCCTCTTCTCCGTTACTATGCCGAATCTGGGACAAGGAAAGAAGTCGAGAGGCTAATGAGTTTGGGATCGGAGTTGATCTCTTGAGAGAAAAAAAAGAGAAAATCAGCTTATCCTTTCGGAGAAAAATCATCATTACGGCCCTGGTGTTTTTCTTTTTAATTTTGCTTCTGGCCTCCTTTTTTGGGAAGAAGGGACTCATCGAGATTTATCGAGCGCAGATGGATCAGAAAGCCCTGTTTCAAGAGGTCGAACGTCTCGAAGAGAAAAAAAGAAAAATGGAAAGAGAGATTGAGGAATTGCAGACCAATCCCAAAGCATTGGAGAAAAAAGCCCGGGAGAAGCTATGGCTACAGAAGCCAGATGAGATCGTCATCGTCGATAAAAAAAAATAGAGCGTCTTTCATTTCATTTAGAGCATGTCCCGAACAATCCAGAATGAACGCTTGCATCATCTGTTGGATGCCCTGAATCCTGTCCAGAGAGATGCTGTCTCTCATGGATCTGGCCCGCTCCTTATCATCGCCGGCGCGGGAACAGGGAAAACAAAAGTCATCACGCACCGGATCGCTTATCTTATTGCCTCAAAACTTGCCAAACCCGAAGGAATCCTTGCTGTCACCTTTACGGAGAAGGCTGCCAATGAGATGGAAGAAAGAGTGGACCTCCTGATTCCGTACAGTTATTCTTTTGTTGAAATCAGCACGTTCAATTCTTTCGGCGAGAGGGTCTTGAGGGATTACAGCATTGAATTGGGTTATTCACCGGATTTCAAGCTCCTGAATGATGTGGAACAGGCTATTTTTTTTAGAGAACGCCTCTTCCAGTTCCCTCTGAAGTATTACCGTCCCCTGAGTTATCCTGCGAAGCACATTCAGGAACTCCTGAACGCCATCAAGAGGCTGAAACAGGAAGATATTAAACCCGATAAATACCTGGAATATTCAAAGGCATTTGTCAAGAGAGCTTCGAACAAAGCAGAGAAAGAGGAAGCCCAGAAGCATTTGGAAGTCTCCAGAGTGTATGAGAGCTATCAGGAATTGCTGAAGAAGGAGGGGAAGATCGATTTCGAAGATCAGATTTTACTGGTCGTGGAACTTTTCAGGAAGAGGCCTTCTATCCTGAGGGAGTTTCAGGAAAAATACAAGTATATACTTGTTGATGAGTTCCAGGATACGAACCATATCCAGTTCGAACTCCTTAAACTCCTGGCAGCGAAACACAAAAACTTGACTGTCTGCGGGGATGATGACCAGAGCATTTTTCGTTTTAGAGGAGCTTCTTTGAGTAACATTCGTGATTTTCGGAAGGTCTATCCTGATTATCAGAAAGTTGTTTTAAACTTCAATTACCGTTCCACTCAAGATATCCTCGATTCTGCCAGCCAGTTGATCAGGAAGAACAACCCCGACCGCTTGGAGTTTGAGGAAGAAATCGACAAGAAGCTCGAATCCACCATACAAAGCGATGGCAAATGCATCTACAGGCTCCCTTTCGACACTCTTTCCCAGGAAGCGGACAATGTGGCTCGGATCATCGGAGAAAAAGTGAAAGAAGGGTACAAATATGGAGATATCGCTATTCTGGTCCGGAGAAATGCCGATGCCGATCCTTTTCTCCGGGCCTTGAACATGAAAGAGATCCCCTTTCGTTTTTCCGGAAGCAGGGGGCTGTATTCCCAGGAGGAAGTGAAGAACCTCGTTTCTTTCATTAAGTCATTGGCTGATTTTGAAGACAGCAAGAGTCTTTTTTATCTGGCTCTGTCCGAAATTTATAGGGCAGACCCGTACGATTTAACCGTTATTTCTAACTATGCTCATAAGAAGAACCTTCCTTTGCATAAAGTTTTTAGAAAGATATATGAAGGACAGAATCCTGTCGAGATCTCAAGTTCTACTGAATCCGCAATCAAGAAAATATTTGAGGAGTTGCTTTTTTTTGTGAAACTCTCAAGTTCTCAGAGTGCGGGGAGAGTGATTTATTCTTTTATTGAGCGCTCCGGCTATCTCAAAACTCTGGTAGAAAAGATGAGTCCTCAGACTGAGTTGAAAATAAAGAATATCCGGATTTTCTTTGACAAGGTGAAAAATTTCTCAGAGCTGACTGAAGATGACTCCATATATTCTTTTGCCCAGCATCTCGAGCTTCTCCAGCAAGTGGGGGACAATCCCGCCACAGCTGAGGCAGAATTGGAAGAGGATGCCGTCAATGTGCTGACTGTCCACAAGGCTAAAGGATTGGAGTTTGCCGTTGTCTTCATGGTCAGTCTGATCAGTGACAGATTTCCAGGGAGAGAGAGAAAAGAAAAGATCCCCACTCCCGACAAAATACTAAAGGATGAGGTCCCGAAAGGAGCCGCTTATGGGTCTGAACAGAAAGAGAAGATTTATTTCCAGGAGGAGAGGAGGCTCTTTTACGTGGGGATGACAAGAGCCAAGAATTTTTTATATTTAACATGGGCCAGGGATTACGGTTTGAAGCGCTTGAAGAAAGTCAGTCCTTTTGTGCTTGAAGCCTTTGACTTATCCAAAATGAGCGATGAAGTTCTCCAGACTTCTGCCCTGGAAGAGATCAAGAGATATGCGGAACCGGTTCCTCATCCCAGGGTTGTTTCTGAGGAAAGGAGCGGAGGCGTCCTGACTTTAAGCTACTTCCAGGTGGATGATTATCTCACCTGTCCCCTCCGGTATAAATACAGGCATATCATGCGGATTCCTGTTCTGCCTCATCACAACCTTGTATTCGGTCGAGTTCTTCACAACTCCATTCATTTCTTCCTGCAGAGCAAGATGTCAGGAAAGAGCTTTTCCGTTGAGGAATTCCTGAGGGCCTTTGAAGATCGCTGGATTAACGAGGGTTTTCTGAGCAGAGAACACGAAGAGATGAGGAAGAAAGCCGGAAGAAAGGCATTGCGTCGGTTCTATCGCAGGGAAGAGGATGCCGGACAGCTTCCTCATTTTCTTGAAAAGAGCTTCAAGTGGCAGAAGGATGATGTCAAGTTTGTCGGCCGCTGGGACAGGATCAATTTTATAGAGGAAGGTGCGGTTGTTGTCGACTATAAATCGACTGAAGTCAAAGATCAGAAAGAAGCGGACAAGAAAACCAGGGATAGCTTCCAGATGGACGTGTATGCCCTCTCTTTCCTCAGGACACAGGATGTGCCTCTGATCGAAACACAGCTTCATTTTTTAGAGTCAGATATTATTGGGCATGCGTCAAAAGACGAGAAAAAAATGGAAAAAGCTGTGGATAAAATCAAGGAGGCGGAAGCGGGCATCCGGGCTCAGGATTACACGGCTCGTCCCGATTGGCACAACTGCAGTTTTTGTGATTTCCGGATGATCTGCCCCTCATCCTATGCGTATTGAAATAAATGTCATTTCGGGCGCGAGCGCAGCGTGACAATCTCATACAAAAAAATGTATTTCCTTATATGAGATTGCTTCACTGGGTTCGCAATGACATATTTTATTCTGTCATTGTGAGTGGAATGTGATAGCTCTATAATTTCTATTCTAACGTGAACCAGAAAGGCATGATAGCCAGGGATTTTTCCTTCCCGAGCAAATGAAATACGGAGAGTATTTTCTCAAGCTCCGGATGGAGACTGGTTTTTGTCGAAGCGAACCATCTTCCCATGAAAACATCCCAGAATGAGGTTTTTTTTGGCCAGACCATGAGCCTGACTCCTTCCTCAGACGGGATGCCTGCCAGTTCTTTAGCCAGTTCTATCGCTCGGGATAATCCTCCGAGCTCATCCACCAGGCCGATCTCTCTGGCCTGGCTTCCTGTCCAGACTCGTCCTTTCCCAATCTTGTCGACTTCCTCTTTGCTCATATTCCTTCCGTCTGCGACTTTTGTCAGGAACTGGTCATACATCCACAGGATTTCTTTTTTGAGGAGAGCTTTTTCTTCAGAAGTGAGGCCCCTGAAAGTCGAATACAAATCAGCCCTTTTTCCGTAAGTGATTTTTTCGGACGTGATTCCCAGTTTTTCATACAGGCGGGCCATATTGAATTTTCCTGAGATCACTCCGATAGAGCCAGTAAGGGTTTGAGGTTGAGCCACGATTTTATGGGCAGCCATGGCTACCCAGTACCCACCTGATCCGGCCATATCGGACATTGAGACGATAATCGGTTTTTCTTTCTTTGTCAGATAGACTTCTCTCCCGATTATATCTGATCCCACAGCCGAACCACCTGGGCTGTCTACCCGGAAGATGACGGCTGCGATGGATTTATCTTTCCTGACTCTTCTTAGGATGCGAGCGAGTGTCGAGCCTCCCATGGTTTGATAGGCGCCCTCTCCAGTATGGATGGGCCCTATTCCGTAGATGAGGGCAATCTTTTTTCCTTTGTATAAACCCAGAGACGCAGGCTTGATTTTGACATACTGCTGGTGAGTGATTTTATGCAGTGTTCTTCCTTTATCCTTGAGGATGCCTTCGAATTCATCCCAGTAAAGAATATTGTCCACAAGCCCTGCTTCCACTGCTTGAACGCCTTGAAACGAACCGTGGTCAATCAATTCCCTGATTTCTTGTTCTGTCTTTCCTCTGGCCTCGGCAACCCCTTTGACATAATGGGAGTAAAGGTCACTGTATAGAGATTCCATCATTTCCCGGTGCGCGGGAGTGAATCCTTCCTCTGTGAACATGTTGTAGGCTGTCTTGTACTCTTCAACATGTTCAATTTCCGCTTCTATGCCGAGTTTATCCAGGGCTCTTTTAAAGAAAGGGATGTAGCCTCCGATTCCGTTGATGCCCACCCAACCCAGAGGGTGGAGGATGATCCGGTCGCAAGCTGTGGCAAGGTAGTATTCCTTGTCGAATTCAGGAGCTTCTTCTATGTAGACATAGGCTTTTTTCCCTGTTTTCCTAAAATCCAGGATCGCTTCCCTGATTTCATTCACTTTAGCCCAGTCGCATTGAAGGTATCCAATTTTCAGAACAATAGATTTAATCCGGCTGTCTACCTTGGCTTTCTGGATATTCATCCAGATGTCATGCAGCGAGAGAGGTTGTGTTCCGAGAAACATCGTCATCATGATATCTGGAGCCGCTCTCTCCTGAATCGGTCCGAACAGCTTGAGCTCCAGATAGGAGCGGGTTTTCACAGCAGGTGGCCTTCCGAGCTCGTAGACAAAGAGCGATACGATTGCTGCTATTCCCAGAACGAGAAATATCAGAAATATGATCAGTATGTATTTTCCTTTTTTCATTTTTTCTCCTTTTCCATGAGGAAATGGTTTCGATTTTGAGTTCGAATAAAATATAGCAGAAAACTGTATTAAATTATAGTCGTATGAAAGATATATAAACTACGTAATAAAAGCAGGTAAGGTTATAACTCATTATAAATATAGATTTTCATCGAGAGATTCAGTATAGTAATGATTTTCAAATGAATGAGCTTTAAGAGATATTGTATTCAGCAGAATAATCCCACATTTTAAAGGATAATGCGATGAATGCGCTGGAGATTGAAGGCATAACAAAGACGTTTGGTGATTTTTGCGCAGTGAACAAACTTTCGTTCAAGATCCCGGAGGGAACGATCTACGGCCTCTTGGGACCCAACGGAGCAGGGAAAACGACGACTATCCGCATGGTGATGAACATCATCATTCCTGATGAAGGCTCGATCAAAGTCCTCGAACAGAAGATGGATGAAGAGATGAAAGAACGAATAGGGTATCTTCCTGAGGACAGAGGCCTTTATCCCAAGATGAAAGTGGGTGAACTCCTTGTATTCCTGGCAGAATTGAAAGGCCTCAGAGGCAGTCAAGCACGGAAAGAGATTGATTTCTGGCTGGAAAGGTTTGACCTCTCGGGCTGGAAGGCCAAAAAAGTTGAGGAACTTTCGAGAGGGATGCAGCAAAAACTGCAGTTTATCGTGACCGTTATCCATCAACCCGAATTGATTATCCTGGATGAACCCTTCAGTGGCCTGGACCCCGTGAACACCAAGCTTCTCAAGGATATCATGCTGGAGATGAGAGAGAAAGGAGGAACGATCGTGTTTTCCACGCACCGCATGGAGCAAGTCGAGATGATCTGTGATGACATCTGCCTGATCAATAAGGCAGAGATGGTCCTGGAGGGAAATTTAAGTCAGATCAAGAAGCAGTACGGAAAAAATACCGTTGTCCTGGATTACGAAGGCGATGCGAGTTTTATCCAGAATTTTCCTGAGGTTGAAAAAATCGATGACTACGGAAAATTCATGGAGATTAAACTGAGAGAAAAGTCCGACCCCCAGGTTCTCCTTCAGAACCTGGTCGGAAAGATCGCCATCAACAAGTATGAAATCCAGGAGCCCTCGTTGAACGCCATATTTATCGAAAAAGTGGGTGGAAAAGGAGTCAGGGATGAGGAAGATACTATCGGTCATTAAAAGAGAATATATCCAGATCGTCCGGACCAAGGCCTTTATCATCGGCACTGTCTTGGGTCCTGTCATGATGGCTGCCTTTATAGTCGTTCCTATCATAATGAGTACTGTCTCTGTAGACAGGCAGGAAACCATCGGAGTGGTCGATCTCAGCCAGGAAGTCTTTTCAGACCTGGATAAAAGACTCGATCAGAAACGCTACAGGCTTGATGATGGATTTCGCCGTTATGTGCTTAATAAAATTGATCTTTTCCCTGGTAGTAGTATCGGCGAGCTAAAGAAAGAGTTGAACGCTAAAGTCCTGAATCGAGAGCTCTCTGCCTATATCCTGATTCCTGAAGACGTTTTGGAAATTGAGGAGACAGGAACAGCCGCGAAAAAAGAAGATCCAGAAAAAAAGAAAACACAAGAAAGAGACATTGAATACGTCTCCCGGCACACCACAGATTATCAGGAGTTAGGGGAGCTCAACGAGGCTTTAAACGGTGTTATCATCGAGAAAAGGTTGAGCAAAGAAGGACTGGATCCCCAGAAAATTTCACAGTTCATCAAACGTGTGAGTTTAATACCCATAAAGGTGACGAAAAAGGGAGAGGAAAAAGACACGATGGGGACATTCTTGATCTCTTACTTTCTGGCTATCATCCTCTACGCGGCTATTTTCATCTATGGCTCTGTCATCATGAGAGGAGTCATCGAGGAAAAGAGTTCAAGGGTAGTGGAGGTCGTCCTTTCCTCTTTGAGGCCAATTCAGCTCATGCTCGGAAAGATCCTGGGGATCGGAGCTGTAGGACTGACTCAATTCTCTATCTGGGCGATATTCGGGTTTGTAGCGACCCAGTTCAGCAAGTCGATTATCCCTGTCGGAGCAGATTTCAACCTGGTGAGCATCCCGGCATATGTCTTTATATACTTTGTCGTTTTCTTCATCCTTGGATTTTTTCTGTATGCCACTTTCTGGGCTGCT
>DAOVAM010000051.1 GCA_030671065.1 Candidatus Aminicenantota bacterium | reverse complement strand
TGAGATTGCCACGCTTCGCTCGCAATGACATCCAAAAAGTGTTACCAAATTACTGAGCGCGTACACCTGGACTTTTTTTTAAAAAATTAATAAACCTTTTTTCTCTGTATCGCGTCTTTATGAATAAAGATACATAAGAATTTCCTTAACGAAAAGTGGTGTTAAACTCTAAATCAGCATCATTAAATTGCTTATGACAGGAAATTGAAAAATGAAAAAACTTTTTATTATTATAAGCATTTTCTCATTTTTTCTGACGCTTAATGCAGAAAAAGTAACTACATTTTCTGAATTGCTCAACCCGAGATATCTCATTGTAGACAGCAATCAAATTATCATTTCTGACTATCCACATGTTTATCTTTACTCATTAGATGATTACAGTCTGATAAAAAAAATTGGCAGAGAAGGCATGGGGCCAGGAGAATTTAATGTCATACAGGCCAATATGAACCTCAAGGAGCGGGGACTCGTTATATCAGTATGCACGGATCACATTTCTGCGAATAGCACGAGCCGGCTCTCCTATTTTACAAGGAAAGGTGATTTCATTCGTGAAATAAAGTTGCCATATGGGATCAATGCCAAATTCCTTTCTTTCGGTAATCAAGTATTAGGCTTTCTTCCTCTAAGAGATGGGAAATTGTCTGTAACTCTTTTTGACTCGGATTTAAAAAAACAGAAAGAAATTTTCAACTGCGATTACTGGTTTAATTTACAAAGCCGAGAACAAGCCAATTTTTTTGACAGGGCATCTGATACGCTATTTGTATCAGTCTATAAGGAAAGAATATATATCGCCAGAGGAGATGCACCTCTATTCGCCATTCATGTCTTTGATTTTGAAGGGGATAAACTCTTTTCTGTAGAACACAATTCTGAGAAGTTCAAAATCCCCACGAGTTTCATTGATGAAATTCATGAGCATTTTAAGATCAAGTTTCAACGGAGTGCGAATTATTTTATAAAAAACCTCAATCTCCCGAAACACTTCCCAGCCATACGCAATTTCAGTGTAGCTGATGAGAAAATATATGTTTTTACTTTTAAAAAACTATCCAACAAGAAGGAAGTTCTTATATTTGATATTAAAGGGAAGCTTCTCAAGACAGTATTCCTTCCGGTCAAGGAGATGAATCCGGAATACCTCTGCCCTTTTTCTTTTTACAAGGAGAGATTTTATCAGCTACTTTTTATTGAAGAAACTGAAAATTGGGAATTGCACATAACTGATATCAATTAAGATCTCCTTAAAAAAGGGGCCAGGCCCCTTTTTTCCTCTTTTTTCCTCCTTTTTTTTCTTCTTTTTATTTTTCAAGTATTTACAAAAGTCGGTGAAATTTAATAAGATAACCGGGGATGAGAGAGGAACCCTAAGGAGGTTTAAGCCGAATTCGTGCTAAAGCCAAGGTTTGAACTGGAGATTGACTCTAAATAAGGAGAATCGCATGAAAATCGCACTGGTTCAGCAACATGCCACACAAGATTGTGAGGATAATCTCAGACGGGGAATCGAGTCTTTTCATCAAGCAGCAAAATCCGGAGCGAAATTAATTGCCTTTGCGGAACTTGCGTTCTCTCCCTTCCTTCCCCAAATCCCTGCGGGTCCGGATTCAGTCGCCAAGGCTGAACCTATCCCAGGTCCGACAACTGAACAGTTTTCCGAGCTGGCAAAGCAGTACGGTGTGGTTGTGGTGCTGAATTTGTTTGAAAGAGATGGAGAGAATACGTATGATGCCTCTCCGGTTATCGATGCAGACGGAAAACTCCTCGGCGTTACGCGGATGGTCCACATCATGGAGGGCCCCGGATTCCACGAGAGAGGATATTATGTCCCTGGGGATAATCAAAGCTTTGTTTATAAAACAAAAGTGGGGAGTGTCGGGATCGCTATCTGCTATGACCGCCATTTTCCAGAATACATGAGAGCTTTAGGTCTCAAGGGAGCCGATGTAGTGATCGTGCCTCAAGCGGGAGCCGTGGGGGAATGGACTGAAGGTATATTCGAAGCAGAGCTTCAGATCGCGGCTTTTCAGAACGGGTATTATGCTGCACTTGTCAACCGTGTTGGAAAAGAGGATGTGGTCCATTTTTCAGGCGAATCTTTTGTCGTGGATCCGCACGGTCGGATCATGGCTCAAGCTCCCCAGGGAGAAGATTTTATCCTTTATGCAGACTGTGATTTCAATCAGATCCCAGAGACTGCAGCCAAAAAACATTTTCTCCAGGATAGGAGGCCTGATTTCTACCGTGCTTTTGGCCTGCTTGACTAAGTTTGAGGAAGAAAGTAGGATTCTTGCTCGATTATAAAAAATGTAATCATGTAAAGAATGGGGTCAAACCCTGATCCCTTGATTGAAAGATAAACATGAAAAACTGGTATGTTATTAACACCAAGCCCAAAAAAGAATTTCAGGTGGAAAGATTATTCACCGAAGGCGGAATCAAGATTTATAATCCAAAATATATGCATGAGGATCGGATAAAGCCCTTTTTTCCTGGCTATGGATTTATCTATTTTGATTTTCCTGAGCAATATCGACTCGTGAAATACACCCGCGGAGTCAAAAGAGTGGTTGGAGTCAAAGAGGTTCCTGTTCCCATTCATGATAAAGTCATTCACGGGATTAAATCTAGAGAAGTGGGCGGTCTTATCGAAATCGATAAATATGGAGAGAAGCCTGAAGTTGGTGATGAGATCGAAGTCGTGGAAGGACCTCTGAGAGGCCTCAAGGGAGTTTTTAAAAAGGAACTTACTGCAAATGAGAGAGTTCTGATCCTTCTCAATTATGTGACTTATCAGGGTCAATTGATCATCGAGAAGGAAAAATTGAAAAAGGTTGTTAAATAATGAATAGATGTCAGACCTTGTTAGTCTGACGCCGATTTAATTCAAAAGAGAAAGGGAATGAAATGGATATTCCGTTTTTGGATTTAAAGGCGCAGTACAAGAGCATCCGTGACGAGATCAATCAGAAAATTTTAGATGTGATCTCCTCCCAGAAATTTGTTCTAGGTTCTGAAGTGGAGGATTTAGAAAAAGAAATAGCTGAATACAGCAGCGTTAAGTTTGGCGTGGGAGTGTCATCCGGGTCTGATGCTTTGATCATCTCATTAATGGCTTTCGACGTCGGAGAGAATGACGCGGTCGTCACGACTCCTTTTACTTTCTTCGCCACTGCAGGAGCTATTTCGAGACTCAAGGCGAGGCCCATTTTTTGCGATATCGAGGAGAAAGGATACAACCTGGACCCGGAAAAGTTCGAAGAACTGCTGAAAAACCAAGTGAAAGAACAGGGGCCTTCATCGATTAAAGCGACAATACCCGTCCATCTCTATGGGCAGTGTGTCGATATGACTCCGATCCTTGATCTGGCAAAAAAGTACGAACTCTTCGTTATTGAAGATGCAGCGCAGGCTATCGGATCGGAATATCCAGCACCTGACGGGCAAAAAAAGGCCTGTTCTTTGGGTGATGTGGGAATATTGTCCTTTTTCCCATCGAAAAACCTCGGAGGATTTGGCGATGGTGGGATGGTCCTGACTAATGATGAACAACTGGCTCAGAAACTCAAGCTGCTAAGGGTCCATGGTTCGCGGAATAAATATTTCTATGATATCCTTGGTGGGAATTTCCGTCTGGATGCGCTCCAGGCTGCAGTCTTGCGAATAAAACTCAAACACTTGGACGACTGGCAGCGAAAGAGGAGAGAAAGAGCGTCATACTACGACAGGATTTTCACAGAATCAGGTCTTGTGGAGGAGAAGCTGGTTCAAATCCCGGAAGCGTTGTATAGAGACAGCGGTGCTGAGTGTTTCCATACTTATCATCAGTATGTCGTTCGAGTCAGGGACAGGGATAAGCTGCGGGACCACTTGAATGAAAAAAGAGTGAACACAGCGGTCTACTACCCTTTGCCCCTCCATCTTCAAAAGTGTTTTTCCTATCTTGGCTATAAGGAAGGAGACTTTCCAGTCGCAGAGAAAGCCGCGCGAGAAGTCCTGGCTTTGCCCATCTATCCAGAATTAACTGCAGAGCAGCAGGATTATATCGTTTCTTCTATTAATGAATTTTATAAGTCCTAAGAACAAATTCAGTCGACATCGCGAAGAACTTCATCGAACAAGTTTAAACCAGCCATCAGGTAATCTTTCTCCGATCCAATCCCTATCCGGAGGTAGTGATCCATTCCGAAAAGGTCACCCGCAACGATAAAGACGCTTTTCTCCTTTCTGAGCTTAGTCATGAGTTCTGAGGAGTTGATTTTCATCGAATATTTGACAAAAACGATGCCTGCAGCCTTAGGAGGGATGAAGCTGAACAGGTCTTTATGTTTTCCTGCCCATTCCTCGAGAGCTGTTAAGTTTTCTTTCAAGATCTTCCTGTTGCGGTTCAAGACTTTCATTCTCCGTTCTGGTTGGAGAACCAGAGCCGCCACTTGATTGCCGAGGATTCCGGACGAAATAGACGTGTAGTCGTGACATGACCAGCATTTTTCGATGGTCTTCTTCGGCCCAGCCAGCCACCCGATTCTCAATCCTGGAAGGGCATAAGCCTTGGAGAGTCCACAGCAGATGATCGCTTTATCATACAGGCCAAAAAAGGAAGAAGTTTCCTTTCCGTCAAGCTCTGCGCCACGGTACACTTCATCTGCATAGATCCAGGCATTTGCCTCTTTGGCCAGGCGGACAATTTCTTTCATCGCTTCCTCACTCAGAACGGCTCCAGTGGGATTATTCGGATTGCATACAGCGATCATTTTTGTCCGTGGTGTGATCAGACTTTTCAACTCTTCGAGGTCCGGATCCCAGCTGAGTTCTTCACGGAGATGAAAGGGCTTGACTGTTGCACCAAAAGAACGGGCGATCCCCAACATCTGCATGTAATTCGGCACCATCAACAGGAGTTCATCGCCGGGCCCGATATTGCACCAGATATTTAAAAAATTGGCTTCTGCAGTCCCGTTTGTGACCAGAACATTGTCCGGATCAGCTCCTGGGTAGAGACGGCTGACTGCATCTCGCAGCTCTATGGATCCGTTCGTCTGTCCGTACCCCAGACGGAGAGAAAGCAGGTCTCCAATCTCCTCCTCGGTCAACAGTTCCTTCAGAGTGTAAGGATGAATTCCGCTTTCAGTCAGGTTGTATTCCACTGTATTTTCATACAGAGATTGAGCCCTTTCCAGTTCAAAAATTTCTATTTTCATGACAACCTCTCTTTATTTCCTTTCATAAAAATTTAATTTGAGTCAGGTTATAGATCTTTGACATTCTCTTTATCCTCAGATGAGATGACTTCTTTTAATTTTTCCAGAGAGATTTTTGAACCGCTGAGGATCAGAACAACGGTTTTTCCTTTGAATCTTTCTTTAGCTTTCATGAAGGACGCCACGGAAAGAGCACCAGCACCTTCGATGAGCATGAAATGTTTTTCTAAAACAAGTTTTATCGCTTCCTTGATCTCTTCCTCAGAAACGAGAATGAAATCATTCACATACTTCTTACAGATGTCAAATGTGATAGAGCTCTGTTCAATTCCGCCAGCCGAGCCGTCTGAAAGAGTGGGTTTGGATTCCATTTCAATGATCTTTCCGGCTTTAATGGATTCATACATGACAGGGGAGTTTTCAGGCAAGCAGCCGATGATCTCAATGTTTTCATCCAGAGATTTGAGGTATCCTGCGATTCCGGAGATTAACCCTCCTCCACCGACTGGGACAAGCACAGCATCGATCTTTTCGAGTTGTTTCTTCAACTCGATCCCGATTGTTCCCTGGCCGCCGATGATTTTCAGATCATTGTAAGGAGGGATGTATTTGAAATTATTTTTCAAGGCCTCTTTTATGGCATGCTCCTCTGTGTTGACACAATCTGTTCCGAAAAATTTTAAGACCACATCATAATATTTCATGGCCTCAACTTTGACTTTGGACGTGTGACCTGGAAGATAGATGATTCCTCTGAGTCCCATTTTTTTCACTGCATAGGCGAATGCTGTCCCGTGGTTGCCGGAACTAGCTGTGACCAGAATGGTTTTCCTTTCTTTTTTAGAGAGAGAAAGAAGTTTGTTCATTGTCCCTCGCAGCTTGAAAGAACCGGTCAATTGCATGTTTTCGAGTTTCAGGTGGACTTCACAGTCTCCTCTCTGGCTGAAAAAAGGAGAGTATTCTAGGGGAGTTTCCCTGATGTGCTTTCTTATCTTTCGTTCCGCCTTTTCCGCCTCTTTTTTGAGATTAAAAGTGTCTACCAGCTCTATTTCGCTATCTTTTTCTTCTGCTTTTCCCTGCTCTTGGAATTTTTTTGTTTCTTTGACTTCTTTTTCTTGTGTTTCTCCCTTTTCTCTAATCCCGACTTGCACTTCTGGCTCCGGTTCCTTCTCCTGTTCTTGTTTGGCCTCTTTTTCTTCTTGTTTTTCTTTTATTTCTTCTATCTCCTCAACATCTTCAAAATCATCATCTTCTTTTTCATACTCTTCAACATCTTCAAAATCATCATCTTCTCCTTCCTCCTCCTCTTCTTCTATATCGTTTTCTTCTTTTTTAGGGAGGACATCTTCTTTATGCGCAGAAGAATCTTCCTTATCATGATCTGATCGATCGTTTTTATTGTTTTTTAAAGGATTGTTCTCGCTGTTTCCAGGGTAGTCTTTTTCCTTCATTTTGTTCTTCCTCTCCCCAAGCACAATATTTAAATGAACGTCAGGAAAAGTATTGCAGGATTTGATGTTCTAATCAAGTGTTTAATAGATGGCCAGTATCGAAATATTTTTCCTCCGCACGCAATAGTTTTTTCGAGGAAAACAGAACTATTACACTCTAGCTCTAAGAGAAAGGAGAAATTCAGAAAACTCCATGCGCAGAGGGCTTAAGCGATCTCTAATTTATGCAGGATTCTGAGGCTATATTCCTCTGATGGTGGATCCTTTGGGGTACTCTATAGTGAAACCGATGATGATTTCCTTCTTCTCTTGAGGCTCAAGAGTTAACGTCCATGTGAGAAGGCCTTTTTCGTCCTTCTTGGAAGGTGCTGGAGTGATGGCTTGATCCTTTATTTCGATTTTGGTGTTCTGGCTGATGGGAAGCTGGTCTTGAATTTCGATGTTGACTTTATCTTTTCGAAGGTTTTGGATTGTTATCTTGTAAGCGAGTTTGATCCGCTCGTTTTTCCCCAGAAAGCCTGGAGGGCTTTTTTCCCTTTTGGTTCGTTCGTGTTTGATCCTGATCTGTCTGTCCTCTCCGAAGAAGAACTTTGCCTCTTCATCTTTGGCGACGAAGGGGATTTTTGTGGAACCTATAAAATCCTGGATCACAAAAAGGTCAGCAGAGCCGGAGAGGAGGGGATAGGGAAGAGTGTTGCGAAGCTTTGCCCTCAAGAATGCGGCTTCTTTGAGCTTGGGGACAGATATGTAGTCATATTCCACTTCTATATTCTGAGTGTCGATCGGCACTTTGTGGGGCGCTCCATCGCTCGGGATCCGGACGTTCTTTTTGATCGAGAAGTTGAGATTGATCCCGGTTTCGACAATCCCTGCGGTGGCCATTTCCGCATCCATCATCTCTGCTTCCTCGAGTGGAGCTTCCGCCTTTGGTTCCCCTGCGCGAACACCACTGATGACACCCCTTGTTTTCCTTGCTTGTGCAGGCATTGGCACATACAGGTCCAGCATCCATGGGTACAGCACAGGAGGATTTGCAGAAAGAGCTGGAGAGGCAGTGGAGAGAAGGGCCTTTGTGTTTTCCCAATTTTCTCCGCTTCTCTGCTGGATGTTGGCGGACATGGAAAATTCGATTTCAGAGGAACCGGGCAGAGCTCTCATGGTGTACAGAGGGATCCATCTGGCTCTCATGACCGTGTACGAAAGGCTGAGCGTGAATTTGCCGGCCCGCGAAGCTTCCAGAATGACGGATACCTTCCGGCTCTCTGTGGATCTCTGGGGTCTGATGGAATTCAACTTCTTCTTGAGCGCATCGATTTTGGCTCTTTGGTCTTTCAGAATCTGGTTTTGTTCTCGCTTTCCCTTTTTGACTTCGGTCAGTTTGTTCCCTAAAAAGGAGAGGACTCTTTCCCAGCTTTGGGTGTCTGGCTTTCCGAGCATGATTTCCTGGGATGCCTGTGCAGCATTGGCCGATTCGATGGATTTGAGAAATTTTTCCTGGGAGTTGAGAACTTCTATCCTGTCTAAAGTTTTGCTCATTTCCAGTCCCAAAGCATCGATCTCAGCCTGGAGTTTTTTCACTTCTGGAAGAAGAGCGAATTCCAGAAATTGACTCGTCAGATCAAGGCCCACGACTTTGACTGCTGCGGTTCCTTTCCCTGACACCCGGAGGGAATTGGGAATCAATGACACAGGAAGATTCTCAAAGAAAACCGAATGGGTGCCGGAGCCTAAAGTCAAATCTGCTTCTCTGATAAGCGTTGCCCGGTCAGGATAGATTGTGACAGAAGAAATCGTGCTTTTGGCCGTTATCTCTTCTGCGACAAGACTCCCTGTGAACAGCAGCAAGAGGATAATTAAAAATGGAAACTGTCTTTTGTTCATGATTGCCTCCTTTATACCTGAGGAGATGATAGCATTTCTTTTCTTTTTATAATCTCTTCCTCTTTAAATACAATCCATATAAGAAAATATTCCTTTTTATTCAAGATGATCTCCCTTGAATCATTTATAAAAGAACATTCTTTTAATCACTCTCTGATTGAGTCGTTTGGAACGATTATATTCCCCAATACTCTCTAGCCCTTATAAGCTCTCCTTTCCCTTTATTTATAAAGAATATCTAGCTCTATTTGAGAAAGAGTTTAACGATATTCCACAATCCCAGGAAAATCACTACCAGGACAATCAGAGTTCCCAGAATATTCTGCCGGATATCGTTAGCCAATTTTCCCATTCTCTGCCGGTTATTCAGAACAATGAGCAAAAAGATAGAAGCTACGGGAAGTATGATCCCGTTCGCTGCTTGAGCAAACACGATGACCGCGAGGGGCTTGAGGTTCAGAATGGAGACAAGAAATCCGATTATGATAACTCCGAGCCAGACTCCCTTAAACTTTTTCGAATCAGGACCTCCTTTCCAACCCAGGACACCAGAAGAAGCATATGCCGCTGCGTATGGTGCAGTCAGTGCTGAACTCATACCCGCGGTAAAAAAACCTATGCCAAACAGGAGATTGGTGAAAGTTCCGAACAGGGGTTTAAGCTGTTGAGCCAGCTGAACTCCATCCTCTGGTGTCAATCCTTTCTCATAGAATGCGACAGCTGATGTCATGACGATCGAGACAGAGATGATACCTCCGAGTGTAATGGAAAGAAGCAGGTCCTTTTTGACTCTCTTAAGGTCTGTAATTGAGTGCCATTTTTCCTTGACCACAGCAGAGTGGAGGAAGAGGTTGTACGGGACCACAGTTGTCCCCACAAGCGCAAGGACAAGATAGAGTGAATTCTTAGGGAAGGAAGGAGCCATTCCCTTCAGGAGGGATAAGAGATCGGGTTTAATAATGATGAGAGTCGTCAGAAAAGAAACACTCATCAGGAACACAAGAAAGATCAATAATTTTTCAACAAACTTGTATTTTCCCAGACCAAGGATAATAATAGCTGTGAATGAGATGACGGCAACCCAGACTTTATTAGAGACAGAGGTGACCGCTTCCAATCCAAGAGATCCACCGATGATGTTCCCGGCCTCATATGCGGCACAGCCGAATGTGATCGATGAGAGAGTGAGGACAACAAAAAGGCTCCTCGTCGTTTTACTTTGAGGGAATTCTCTGAGTGATTGGGCAAGGTCGTGGTTGGAACCCAGGCTGAGTCTTCCTGTCATTCCCTGAAGGATGATGGTCGTGATGGTGGCAAAAACAAGAGCATAAATCAGCGCATACCCAAATTGTGCACCGGCCAGAGAACATGTCGTGACGGTCCCGGGTCCGATAAAAGCGGCCGTGACCAGGAAGCCCGGGCCAAAAGAGGATTTTTTATTTTTTCCGGCCATATCCTCCGCCTCCCGGAGTTTCTATGCGCAGCAGGTCACCAGGTTCAGCCTTGAAATTGCACTTGGATTTTAATGATATCCTTTTTCCTTTTGTGATAAGAGTATTCCTTCCTTTTTTTCCACTTTTCCCACCCTTTGTTCCGTAGGGGCTGAATTTTCGCCGTTCTGAGATGAGCGTCACCTGAGCTGGGACATGAAATTCATATTCGCGAATGATTCCTTCGCCTCCTTCATACAGCCCTTTCCCCCCGGATCCTTTTCGCAGGCCGTATCTCTTGATCTTGATCGGGAGGTAATTCTCAAGAGCTTCTAAGGGAGTGTTGAGAGAATTGGTCATATGCGTGTGAACTCCACTGATACCAGGAGAGTCAAAGCCTGCTCCCATGCCTCCCCCGATCGTCTCATAATAGGTGAAATTTCGCTTTCTTGATGGATCATAGCCGCCGAAAGCCACATTGTTCATGGTGCCGGAGCTAGCTGCCGGAATTCTTTCAGGAATGGCCCTGGAGAGAGCTCCGAGGAGAACATCCACGATTCTCTGGGATGTTTCCACGTTTCCTCCTGCAGTGGCTGCAGGGTGCTGAGCATTGAGGATCGATCCTCGAGGGACAATGATTTTGAGCGGCCTCATCAGGCCAGTGTTAAACGGGATGTCTTCTTCGACAAGGCAGCGAAAGACATACAGAACCGCGGAATACGTTACAGCGAAGTTGGCGTTCACGCTTCCCTGGACCTGTTTGGACGAGGAGCTGAAGTCAATCAAGGCTTCATCCCTTTGAATGGTTATTTTTACA
>DAOVAM010000104.1 GCA_030671065.1 Candidatus Aminicenantota bacterium | reverse complement strand
ACAGGTTGATAAAAGACTTGCGGACCAAAGTAGAGATCGGAAATGTGGATAGAGTTCTGGATGGCGACATCGAAGAATTCATTAAGTCCAATCTTATATCCAGAAAAGAAGAAACAAACAAGTAAAAAAAGGACAGGCTACCTTTTTTAAATGCTACCTGTCCCCTTCTCTGCTGTCATTATTTTATTTTATTCTTTGCTTCGTCCCATATTTTATCCATCTCTTCCAGTGAAGCTTGATTGAGCGCCTTCCCCTCTTTTTCAAGCTTTCCTTCTACGAATCTGAATCTATCCATGAATTTCTTATTGGCCTGTCTCAGTGCAATCTCCGGATTGACACCGAGATGACGAGAGACATTGGACACCGCAAAGAATAAATCACCGACCTCTTTGAATACCTCATCATCCTCTTTTGTTTTCAGGGCTTCCTCTAATTCAGATATTTCCTCTTTGACTTTCCGAAGAACATCCAAGGGATTATCCCAGTCGAATCCAACCTGGGAAACGCGGAGCCCGAGCTGGAATGCTTCCAAAAGCGACGGCAGAGAACTGGCCATCCCATCCAACACGGATCGACGTTCTTTCTCTTCTTTTTTCTGCTGACACCACTCATCCCTGACTTCTTCTGAAGTCTCGACTCTTTTTTCAGAGAACACATGAGGATGCCGGTGGATCATCTTCCTGTTGATCCCATCTAAAACCTCAGAGATCAAGAATTCTTCCTTTTCCTTGAATATCCTGGCCAAAAAAACGACCTCCATCAAGACATCACCCAATTCCTCATTCAGGGACCCGGAATCGTTCGCATAAATGGCATCCACTGCCTCATAAACTTCTTCTAAAAAATAGTTTGCTATAGATTTCTCATCTTGTTCTCTGTCCCATGGACATCCCTTCTCTCCTCTAAGAACATCCAAAATCCGGACCAGCTCTTCAAATTTCTTCCCTGCGCTTTCAGCATCTCCCATATCTCTTCTCCTTGAATAAAACTTTTGAATATTGTAATATTTTTTATCGTCTCATTTACATTATTTTAAACCAGAAATAATATCAATTCAGGACAATCATAACAAATATTTTTGAAACGAAGGGAAAAAATGCCAGAAAAAAAGAAAACCCAAAAAAAGAAAACTCAAAAAGATAAAACAGAAAAGATAAAAGAAGAGGAAAAAACGAACGAAAAGAAAGAAATAAAAGAAGAAAAAAAGATAGATGAGACAGAAGTCCTCCTCCCTCCTCTCGATTTCAGTTCCCTCATCCTGCCGTTTTATACACAAGCCGTGATAAAACTGGGTCTGGCTGAGGACCCTCTCTCCACAAAACAGGGAGAAAACCTGGAATTGGCAAAAAGATTGATTGACTTGCTCGATCTACTCAAAGAGAGGACAGAAGGAAATCTGAAGCCTGAAGAGGAAAAATTTTTAACCGGCTGTATCCATCAGCTCAAACTGGCTTACATGGATAAAGCCAAAATAATCAAATTGTAGTCTTATGGAAGTCATTCACGGTCTCGAAAAATTCCCATCCTTATCCGACCATTCGATCGTTGCTATCGGAAATTTCGATGGGATCCATCTGGGCCACCATAAAATACTCCAATGCCTCGAGAAAAAAGCAAAAGAATACGGGCTCTTCTCCCTTGTTTTGACCTTCTTTCCTCACCCTGGAAAAATCCTGGGGAAAAACGGCATCAAGATGATCCAAAACCTCGACCAGAAAATAAAAAAGATCAAAAAATATGACATCCAAACCCTCCTCATCCTATCCTTTGATGAGCAATTTGCTTCTCTCGCTGGTCAGGACTTCATCCAGAAGATCGTTTTGAACACCCTCAAGGCAGCGGCAGTCATCGTCGGAGAAAATTTTCACTTCGGGAAAAAACGTGAAGGCGATGTAGCCCTCCTCCATCGTTTATCCTCAAGATTCAACTTTCGAATTTGCTCTGTCCCCTCGGTTGTGAAAAATGGAGACATTGTGAGCAGCAGTCTCATCCGGAGCCTCCTTCAGGAGGGAAAAATCAAAAAAGCGAATCGTTTACTCGGGCGATCGTATGAAATTGATGGAGAAGTGATCAAAGGAAAGTCCAGGGGAAAAATTCTTGGTTTCCCAACAGCAAACATTGAAACTGAAAACGACATAATCCCTCAAGGTGTTTTCATCACTCAAACCAGGATTGGATCCAAGATTTTTCAATCTATGTCTAACATCGGAAAACAGCCAACCTTTAATCAACACGATTTAAATATCGAATCCCATATCATTGATTTTGAAGGGGATCTATACGGGAAACGCATCGGGATATATTTTCTCCAAAAAATCAGGGACGAAATAAAATTCAGTTCCCCGGATGAGTTAACCGGACAGCTAGAGAAAGACCTGGAGACAACCCAGTTCTACTTCAGGACGAAGCCCTGAAACCAGAGATCAGGTGGAACGTGCAAGGGAGAATTGGATTCATTCTCTTGTTTCTCAGAATGAAACTCCTAGAATTACACGTTCACTTCCATCCTATCTCTGACGGAATATCTTCATTTTCGACAAAGGGATATAGAGATATTCTGAAATAATTCAATTCATCCCAAATTCAACGAATTCCATTCAGAATCTTATATCCTTGACATTTTGCCTCAAATATTGCATTTTCTTAGGGATAGAATGTACTTCTCCTCAAAAGAAAAATACAGATTTTCCACACATCAGGAGTTCCCATATGGAAGAAAAAATTAAAGCCAGAATTATGGATTCACGTAAAATAAAGAAAGCTCTGCATAGAATGACGACCGAGATCATCGAACGGAACCGCAATCTGAAAAACCTTGTTATTGTCGGGATAAGAACAAGGGGGATCTATATCGGCAAGAGAATATCCAAACTGATAAAAGAATTCGAAAAGATTGATATTCCTGTTGGAGTCTTAGATATCACTCTGTACAGGGATGACTTCTCTGAATCAGAAGCTCAGCATATGGTCAAAAAGACAGAGATCAGTTTCCCCGTCGCTAAAAAAGACATTCTCCTTATCGATGATGTTCTCTTCACAGGAAGGACGATACGGGCAGCCATGGACAGCTTGATCGACCTGGGACGGCCGAAGACGATTCAACTTCTCGTGCTCATCGACCGCGGCCACCGTGAACTCCCAATAAGGGCAGACTACGCAGGGAAATTTCTCCCGACTTCAAAAAGAGAAATCGTGCAGGTTCGCCTGAAAGAAATCGACAACAGCGATGAGGTCCTCATCACCGAGCCGCCTGGAATTAAATAGGAGAGAGAATTTGGCCTTTAAACACAAGCATCTTCTCGGAATACAAAACCTCACCTCTTCAGAAATCACAACAGTTCTCGATACTGCCGAATCTTTCTTTGAAGTTTCCACACGAGAAGTCAAGAAAGTTCCAACCCTGAGAGGAAAAACCATCATCAACCTGTTCTTTGAACCCAGCACACGTACCCGGAGTTCCTTCGAGCTGGCCGCAAAAAGATTGAGCGCTGATATTATCAACTTCAACTTAAATGCCAGCAGCGCGGCAAAGGGAGAGAGCTTCAAGGATACCATCCTGAATCTCGAAGCCATGAACCCTGACGCTATCATCATCAGGCATTCCTGTTCAGGGGCAACTCACTATGCCGCCACGTTCAGCCAATCCAACATCATCAATGCAGGAGATGGATTCCATGAACACCCGACACAAGCCCTCCTCGATGCCTTCACCATACGAGAGAAAAAAAAGAGCTTTAAGGGCCTGAAAGTCGTTATTGTGGGAGACATTCTCCACAGCCGTGTGGCACGCTCCAATATCTTCCTTCTCCGAAAGATGGGCGCACGGGTTATCCTTGTGGGACCTCCACCTCTTCTTCCTGAGGAACTCACCCAATTTGGAGTGGAAATCGATTTCAATCTGGACAGGGCAGTCGAGGGAGCCGATGTGATCATGATGCTCAGGATTCAGCTGGAAAGGCAGGCGAAAAATTTTTTCCCTTCCATTCGCGAATACAGAAACCTTTACAGTCTCACTGCTCAAAGATTCCAGAGAGCAAAAAAGAATGCCATAATCATGCATCCCGGCCCTATAAACAGAGGAGTGGAGATCTCTGCGGATATGGCGGATTGTGCAAAATCAGTGATACTCAAACAGGTTGAAAACGGCGTTGCTGTCCGGATGGCTGTTCTCTACCTATTGTTAGGAGGAAAAGAACGTGAGGGTACTGATTAAGAATGGAAGGGTTGTAGACCCTTCGACTGGGACAGATAAAACACTGGACCTTCTGATCGAGAAAGGGAAAATCACCCAAATCAAGCCAAACATTAGAGCCAGTGGAGCAAAAGCCATCAATGCATCTGGCCTGGTTGTTGCTCCGGGTTTTATAGATATGCACGTTCACCTCCGAGAACCCGGCCAGGAAGACAAAGAGACAATAGCCACAGGCGCTCGTGCTGCAGCCAAAGGCGGTTTCACTTCCATCGCATGCATGCCCAACACCAATCCTATCAATGATAATCGAGGAGTGACTGAGTATATTCTCTCTGAAGCGAAGAAGAATGCTGCAGTGAATATCTTCCCGATAGCCTCGATAACAAAAGAAGAAAAAGGCAAAGAACTCACAGATATGGCGGATTTGATGGACGCCGGGGCAAAAGCCTTCTCTGATGACGGAATGCCAGTCCAAAACAGCCAAGTGATGCGCCGAGCTCTGGAATATTCAAAAATTTTAAACACAGTCATTATCGACCACTGTGAAGATAAAAATTTAAGCGCTGATGGAGTCATGCACGAGGGATACTACTCCTATTTCTTTGGACTCGCAGGAATTCCAGCATCTTCTGAAGAAACAATTGTCTCTCGAGATATTATACTGGCGAACAAGGCGGATGCAGCCATCCATATCGCCCATGTGAGCGTTAAAGGAGCTGTGGACCTTGTTAAAGAAGCTAAGAGAAAAAAGGTGAAGGTCACAGCCGAAGTGACTCCTCATCATCTTTTCTTAACAGACTCGTTGATTGAAAGCTATGATACAAACTTAAAGATGAATCCTCCCTTGAGAAGTAAAGAAGACGTCCGAGCGCTTAAACAGGCTGTAAAGGACGGAACCATAGACGTTTTCGCCACAGACCATGCTCCTCACACTGTGGACGAGAAAGATGTCGAATTCGACAGAGCGCCTTTCGGTATAAATGGCCTGGAAACGGCAGTTTCACTCCTTCTGGATAAACTGGTGGATAAAAACGTCATTTCACTCCACAGGTTTATTGAAATGATCTCTACCAATCCCGCACTCATCCTGAGGCTAGAAAACAAAGGCAAGATATGCGTTGGAGCGGATGCAGACCTCACCATCCTGAATCTCAATAAAATAATCCGAGTTGATGTGAATTCTTTCAAATCCAAAAGCAGAAACAATCCTTTCCAGGATTGGGAATTGAAAGGCGCGCCCGAAATGACAATCGTTGGAGGAAAAACAGTGTATTCCTCTTCTTCCTTGAAAAACACGTAGCAATTTAAGGCCCGAGAGAGAAGTCATTCCTGAATGAATAAAAACATCCCACAGTTCGAAAAAAAGATAGGATACCGGTTTAAAAACAAGGATATCCTCATCCAGGCACTCACCCATAGTTCCTATGCCTACGAAAACCAGAAAAACGTGGATTCAGACAATGAGACTATGGAATTCTTGGGAGATTCCGTTCTCGGTCTCATAATCGCCGATTATCTTTATTCTGCCTACAGTGCTATATCTGAGGGAGAACTCTCCAAACTCAAGGCAACTGCTGCCAACACAACGTCCTTGTCCTCTTTTGGGAAGAAACTCAAACTCGATAAATACATCCTCCTTGGCAAAGGAGAGGAAAAAAGCGGTGGGAGGAAAAAAAGGACCATTCTTGCTGGAGCGTTTGAAGCGCTGATTGCAGCCATATATTTAGATGGAGGGCTGAAGGCAGCCAATTCGTTCCTTACTCCTCAACTGGAATATATTTTTAAGAAAATCAGGGCCGAGAGTTATCACGTCAACAACTATAAATCGGCTCTGCAGGAATACCTCCAGAAGGAAAATCTTCCAGCCCCAGCTTACAAAACCGTCACAGCTACAGGACCCGACCACAAAAAATGCTTCATCATTGAGGTTCTCCTGGAAAAAAAACCTCTTGCAAAAGCAAAAGGGAGATCAAAAAAAGATGCTGAACAAAGAGCGGCTCAAAAGGCTCTGAAAAGCATTCTTGGAAAAAAAATAAAGGTGTTCACCTCTGATACATTCTTGATGAAGAAACGAAAATGATTGAGTCTTACGATTTCGGTCGAATGGAGATACAGGGACAGACGTATGCTTCTGACCTGATTCTTTTCCCAGATAAGATAAAGGATTCATGGTGGCGGGAGACCGGACACAGACTCTCTCTCAAAGATGTTGAAGATGTCTTTCAAGAAGATCCTGAAGTTCTCGTTATCGGGACCGGTTATTACGGCTTGATGAAGGTAGAGGAGGAGGTGAAAGAGCAAGCCAGAGCAAAAGGGATCACGCTTGTTGTGGAAAAAACAAAAAAATCTGTTCAGAGTTACAATGCTATCGCCTCCAAGAAAAAGACAGTCGGTGCATTTCATCTGACTTGTTAAGGGTCTGATTTTAACCACTGCAGTATTCTTCCTTCGTAAAAATGGCTAAATGCACGAAATGTAAACAGAGAAAAGGCAAGCGTTATTGTGTGGCCTTGGATGATCATCTCTGCAACCTCTGCTGTGGTCTTCTCAGAGAGAAGGAGATCCACTGCCCGCAAAACTGTACATTTCTTGAAAAACATGGATCTTATCAGGAAGATCGAATCATCGAAAAAAAACAGGCTCATGCTCCAAAAAAAATCCCCCCTGAAGAAGACATATTAAAAGATGAGCGAATGGCCTGGCTCGCCTTTCATGTGGAAGCTCCTTTGATGGAGTACGCGAAAAGAAAGGAAGCCTTCACTGACAGGGCTGCCCTCTTGTCTCTGGAGTATGCAAGAGAAAAAATTGATAAGAACAAAGGGCTTATTTTTATTCCAGACGAAAAGAGCAAACCCAAAAATGAAATCGGTGAAGCCATCTATCAGAGCGTAGAAAGATGCCGGTATGAAAAAAAGATCATAATCCCTGGAAACCAGGATATCTATAAAAA
>DAOVAM010000282.1 GCA_030671065.1 Candidatus Aminicenantota bacterium | reverse complement strand
GGAATCCTCAAGAAATGATAGAATACGGTGTCGGCAGGTTTTATGAATAATTCAGGGAAGTGCTGATCTCATCCTACAACAGTCCACGACTCGAATTCTGTTTCCTTCAACCTTAATGAGTCCTTCCTCCTGCATCTGCTTAAGGTTCCGGGAGAGTGTCTCGCTTATCGTTCCCAGGATCTTCGCCAGTTCAACTTTTTTGACCCTCAACTCAACAATGCACTCTTTATCACCTGAACAGTTAGAAAGTAAATACTGGATCAGCCTCTGCCTTACGGTCTGAAGACCAAGGGATTCAATCTTCCTGCTCAGGACAACACATTTTTGAGCCAGAAGAGTCACAAAGAATTTCGCCACTGAAGGCTCCCTCTCCATTTCCCGCAGGATAGTGGTTTTATCGAAAAACAAGACCTTTGAGTCCTTGACCGCTTGAGCGAAGAATGGAAAAACTGGTGAGACAAAGACGATGGCTTCTCCCAGGAAATCGCCCGGTTCCAAGCGTACGACTTCGACTTCCCGACCGTTCTCATCCATCTTATAAACGCGGATCTCTCCGGATTCCACGTAGTAGAAGCCATCCGCCTTTCCTTGAGCACTGAACAGCACCTCTCCCTTGTGATACTTTTTGGGACTGCCCAGGCTTTTTACAGCTTGATCAAAATCATTCATGAGTGAGAATCCGCATTTTAAATGTTTCTGTCTCTTCGCTTGATAAAACCGCAGCGAGAAGGAAGATGTTCAGGCGCTATCACAATTCCTTGATAAAAATATTCCTGAAGAAGATCGGAGACCGGCTATCATGGTTCTGGAGTCCGATGTATCCCTCCTGAGCAAAATCCCTGACTTTACCACGGGGTTCAGCCTCCCAATCCAGAGCCAACTTGCCGTTCAACTCCACCTTGATCCGGCTCCCCTTGAACGTGATCTTCATGTGATTCCATTCCCCAGGCGTTTTAAATGCATCGATAGTCGGCGGCTCCGCGTCATACACCGCGGCTGTCTTGTGTATGTCCTTCCCATTGTCATAGACCTGAACCTCGAAAGAGTGATAGATGTAATCATCGCTCGCGGGGACTTCCGGAACTCTGATAAAAACTCCTGAATTCGTGAATTTATCCGCACACTTGTACTCAAAGTCCAGGATGAAGTCATTGTATTTTTTCCGGCTGTACCAGAGGAGACCCATTCCACCCTGCCCCTTCAGAACTCCGGTTTTACCATCAAGTTCGAAATAGCCGGGTCCGTAATGGTTCCATCCGTGCTTGGCATATCGTCCCCAGCTCCATTTCAGGATTTCTTCATAGTCCTGGTAATAAGTAATGCTTTTTATGTATTCGATACCTTTTCGTATGGGCGGTGAAGGATTGTCCACATCTTTCGGGTTCTCGTGTTCTATGGCAAGATATCCATGGAAGTCCTGCAAGGTCAGTTCAGCCAGGATGTCATGGACATTGGCTTTTCCCTGTCCAAAAGGAACATCGCGGGCCTCTTTGGACCCGAAGACATCCAGGTCCTTGAGATGGACATCAATGATCCGTCCCTTGAGCAACCGGAGCGCTTCAACAGGATTTATTCCAGAACGCATCCAGTGGCCCGTATCCGCGCACGCACCGATGCGCTCGTCGAGCCCCTTGACGTATTCCAGGACAGTCTCAGGATGGAAGTACTTTGAAGGGGCTGGATGATTGTGGATGGCGACATTGATGTTGTATTTTTTCACCATTTTTTCCAGTAGGGAGGCATCTTCGAACTTGGGCTCGGTCACGATGGTTCGGATCCTCATTTTCCTGGCAAAATCAAAGACTTTCTGCATGCTCTCCTCTGTGTTCTCGAATCCCACCACACCATAGCTGACAAGAGAAATCCCATACTCTCTCAATTTATCTCTAACCTGCTTGAGAAAGTCATCGCTGAGATTGTGATCGAATCTGACACCCTTCACGTCACGACTTAAGGCCTGCCCCGGATAGGGCTGAAGGTACTTTATCCCGAGCTCTTTGGCCTTTTCCAGAGTTTCATAGAACGTAAACTTCCTGAAGGTCCAGCACTGGGCAGCGATCGGAAATTTCTTTATCCTCACTTCCTTATAATTCGTGCTCGCCACTGCTCCCTTTACAGATTTCAGAGTCCTTTTTTCGATGCGTTTGACCTGTCCTCCGGCATCAGACAGGACCGAGATTACGAGTAAAAATGCCATGAATACAATAATGTTCTTCCTCATGATTTCTCCCTTTTATATGGATTCGAATGTCATTCTTTTCATGCTTTTTTCGGTTTCCGTTCCCTCTTGGCAACAATGGAAACATCATCGAACCAAGACAGAGCTTCACATTCCTGTTTTCCTCTCATTCAATGATGTATCACTAAAAAATCCCTTTCCCAACTCGCCCAAAACGATTGAACCATGGAGAAGGATCACACGACCTGCTTGTTCACAGGATCCCATTCCACCTTACGGCCCTCTAAGTAAGAAAGAGTCGCCATATGACAGGTTATCGCTTCTTCAAAGCCCCGGTCGATGTTGCAGCTCGGTTGTCCTCCGTTCCGGATGC
>DAOVAM010000244.1 GCA_030671065.1 Candidatus Aminicenantota bacterium | reverse complement strand
TCAGGTTGCACCTCGGAAGTTTCGAGAAAAGCTACAGGCAGCGGAAACGAGTCCGCTAGGGGTCGCATCTCAACATTTGACATTTTTCTGTACCAGGGAAAAAATAAATGAATGCGGATTGAAATAGTACGGAACTGCGTGAAGGATAAAAAGCGGGGCGAAAAAGGGTCTCAACTGTTGAGACGCAACCTGATGAAACAAAAGTTTGACGATAGAGTATGAATATATATATAAAAATATATAGAGGCTAAAGGACAAAAATATGACGAAAAAAATCATAGTCTTGGGTTGCTCTTTTTTTGCTGTCTGTTTCTTTCTTTTTGGCTTTCAAGAACAGGAACACGCTGAATTTGTCATAATCAATGGGAAGGTCTTCACCGTCTCGGAGAAGAATCCACTGGTCCAGGCAGTGGCTGTGAGAGATGGAAAGATCATGGCTTTGGGAACAGATGAGGAAATCAAAGAGTATATCGGGTCCTCTACTGATGTTCTTGATGTTGAAGGGAAACTGGTTATCCCGGGCTTTATCGATGCGCATTGTCATATGAATTATGGCGGGAGCACACTCTCCATGCTGGACCTTCGCAATGCCCGAAAGATTGAATATATTCAGGAGCAGATTGCCGAAAGGATTAAAGAGCTCCCGAAAGGCGCGACAGTCGTCGGCTATGCGTCTTTCCCCAACACGGCCTTGTTCAAAGGGCTGGGTTGGCCGAAGAAAGAAATTCTGGACGAGGTCTCTCCTGATAATCCGGTTCTCATTCGGCGGATGGGTGGACATGCGATCTGGGTGAACAGCGTGGCTCTGGAGATGTCAGGCATCACCAAGGATACCGAATCCCCATCCGGAGGCGAGATCGTCAAAGATCCGGAGACCGGAGAGCCCACAGGAATCTTGAAGGAAGCCGCATCCAACCTTTTGAAGGTTGGAAGCCCCTGGAATCCCAGGGAAAATGTTGAAGGAGCCATGGAGCACGCCGCCAAACTGGGAGTGACGGGTGTCCAAACGGATGCCAGTTTAAATTTTCTCGAGCTTCTCAATCAACTGAAAAAGGAAGGGAAACTCACGCTCAGGATTTATGCGTGGGTTCCCGTGCACGAGTTAGACCGTTATATTGAAAAGAGAATAAAATTCGGCCAGGGAGATGAGAACGTGAGAGTTGGCCTTGTCAAGATGTATATCGATGGGACCATCGGTGTTCGTTCCGCTCTGATGTTTGAGCCTTTTGCCGAAGAGCCGGGGAACACGGGTCTGGCCCAGTATGAAGAAGAGGAATTCTACGCCTTGGTCGATAAAGCCCATCAGAATGGATATCAAGTCGGAGTGCATGCCATCGGCGACAAAGGTGTCCACTGGGTGCTGAATGCTTTCGAGCGCGCCCAGGAGATCCACGGTAAAAAAGGACTCCGTCACAGGGTCGAGCACTGCACAGTCGTCACCTTTGAGGATACCGAGAGATTCGGTAAGCTTGGAATCGTGGCCTCGATGCAGCCCAACATCACGGGAGGGGAGATGTACAGAAGGATTCGGCTCGGGGTGGAACGGGCCAGACGTGTCGACATGTGGAGAACCCTTCTCAGTAACGGGGCCGTGCTTGCCTGGGGCACGGATTGGCCGGTGTCACCGCTCAACCCTATGGAAAACCTGTATCAACTGGTCACGCGTTATTATGAAGAGGAGAGGCTGACAATGGCCGAAGCCATTAAATACTACACCTACGGATCGGCTTATGCCTCTCACGAAGAAGACCTCAAGGGGACGCTAGAGGTGGGGAAGCTGGCGGATATGGTCGTTTTGTCCAGAGACCTTTTCACCATCCCTGCCAGGGAAATCATGAGGACGGAAGTTCTGTACACTGTCCTGGGTGGAAAGATCATCTACCAGAAGCAAGATTAGAGAACGCATCAGAAAAAGGGGATTCGATGGATCAGTCATAATCGTTAGTATCTTTATTCTATGGATTTTAAATAACCTTCTTCCCGGTCAAATTATTCTTTTTTCTCTTCCAGTAATAATACATAGGGATTCCCAGTGCCGTGAAAATAATGCCGGCCAGGGCTTCGACGGGTTTTTCCAGCAGCGTGTTGAGGAGGATCCCCAATGAGGCCACAATAAAAATCGCGGGGACAACAGGATAGCCCCAGGTTTTGTAAGGCCTGGGGAGGTTAGGATGTTTTTTCCTCAGTGTAAAGACAGATGCTGTGGCTGCGATCCAGAAGACGATGGCCATGAACATGGCGAAGGTGAAAATCTGTTCGAAGGTTCCGACCAGAGTGAGAAGAGATGCCCAGATCGCCTGGATAAGGATGGCAAAGCCAGGAGTCCGGAAGCGCGGATGAATCCGGGATGCGTTCCGGAAAAATAGTCCGTCTTTCGCCATGGCATAATACACACGCGGACCTGCCAATATCGAGCCATTCAGTGAGCCGAAAGTGGATATGATGACGGCCGCAGAAATGAGCGCTCCTGCGGATGCGCCGAAGAGGGCAGAGCTGGCTTTTTCAGCGATCCTCTCCACTCCCACAACCTCATGAATCGGAAGGCCGTAGAGGTAAATATAGTTTGTCAGGACATAGAGCACTGTTACGCCGAGAGTGCCGGTGATCAGCGCTAAAGGCAGATTGCGGCTGGGTTTTTTAATTTCCCCGGCCACGAAATTCACGTTGTTCCAGCCGTCGAAGGCCCAGGTGATAGCGACAAGGGCCACTCCAAATCCGATGATCATCTGGCCGAAACTCCAGCCGGCAGGTTTCATCGTCAGGTCAATGGCTGTTCCCTTCCCGATAATGAATCCAAATCCGATGATGGCAACAAGTATCCCGATCTTGAGGATAGTGAAGGTATTCTGGATGAATTTCCCGAGTCCGACGCCGATAAAATTAAAGAGAGACAGCAGGAGGATGATGATCACCCCGACGAGCTGGCCAGCGGAAAGCGAATAGGTGAGGGGATGGCCAAATACGTGAACAGTCTGCGAAAAGATGGCGCTATCCGTCGAAAATGCCGGGTAAAAATACCCGAAATATTCGGCAAAAGCCAGGGCAAGTCCAGCGATTCCTCCTGTCATGTATACGAGGAAAAGGATCCACCCGAACAGAAACGCGGCCATGTCGCCGTAGGCCTCCCGGAGATAGACATACTGTCCACCGGCTTCCGGATAAGCGGCGCCGAGCTCTGCATAAGTGAGGGCTCCGGCAAGGGTCAACAGCCCTCCCACGACCCAGGCCAGAAGAATCAGTCCTGCTGATGGGATGTATTTGGCCATGATCCCGGTGGTGAGAAATATGCCTGAGCCGATGACGATGCCGACCATGACCATAGTCGAATCGAAGAAGCCGAGCTGGCGGACGAGTTGTTCGGGATTGCCTTCTTGGATTTCTTCCTGCATGGCCGCGTAAATAATACCTTTTTTCCAGGACGAATCCAATTCA
>DAOVAM010000222.1 GCA_030671065.1 Candidatus Aminicenantota bacterium | reverse complement strand
TTGGACAGAAAGGGGAAAAAATCATTCCCGGATACAAGTACATCATCGTCTACAAAGATCTGTACACAGTCTTCGGCGGCAGTATCGATTTCCTGCAAAACGTTCTCGGGGCCTACACATTCAGCAACGAGCTGGACATGTCCCCCACCTTTTCCTTCCCCATAGGTGGAGAGGAAGGTGAAGGAGTGGAGGAAGATGAAGAAATCCAGAGGATGCGCGAACTCGCTGAGAGAGTCGCTGAAATGACCTACCATGACCTGGTTCTTCTGGGAAAGCATTATGTCGAATGGAAACCGTACACACATCCTCTCTACGGCGATGTGGAGATCGGCGGCACGACAATATACGGCAGCCGTGTTCCCCCTCTCTTCCAGCTGGCAGACACATGCCACCGGAACGCAGCTTTCTGCCTTTTTCATGCCGATCAGCTACCGAGGCTCGAATTTGATGGAGTGAAGGTCAAAAAGCTGGAGAAGAACCTCTTTCAGGTCGATGTCTCTGTGAAAAACACGCGAGTGACTCCGACCATGTCAGCTCGAGCCGTGCAGAGCAAGCTCCATCGGGCCGACCAGTTCAAAATTGAAGGTCAAAACATCAAACTCGTCGCAGCAGGACGTCTGTATGATCAATACCGTGGAATCACGGGCAAAGCGAAAACAAGAGAAAATTCTATCTGGGTAGAATCCGGTGTTCCCAGTTTTGGAAGAGTCGAATACCGGTTTCTGATCGAAGGAAAGGGCAGCGTGAAGCTCGTATATGATTCTCTGAAAGGCGGGCATTACACGAAGTCAGTGACCTTGAAATAGACCTTATTGATTTCAAGTCAAAGAGCCAAAAACTGGGAGCTCAAACCCTGAGTCTCTCCCTTTTCCCATCATTTCTCTAGTTTTGGCTTACGCAAATCATCTTTCTGATATGTAAGCATCTCTTTGGTTTTTTGTTAGGTTTAAAGAAAAGAAGGCTGAACAAAACATGGCATGAAAGAATTATTGTTTACGCAACATAGAACAAAACAGTAATCCTTTTCGTTCAATATTACGTATTAACAAGTGAATGAAAATAATAAAGGTCTATACATCTGGATGAGACTTTTGTCGGATTGTCCCATCTTTTCTCTTCGCTTATAATGAGAATATGTGCGGAAAACATCTGTATGGTGATGAGATAGAGAGTACATGTGTTCGTTCAGAAGGAGCATTAATGTGAGAAAAAAGGCGTTATTCATCGTTATATTTCTTATCCCCTTAATGTTATGGGGCAAAGATCCCAAGAAAAAAGATCCTGAGCCTGAACCCCAGAAAACTGTCCAAGCAATCCGGGCAAACGGGCTGATAAACATTGATGGCGTGTTGAATGAGGAAGTCTGGCAGGGGGAAGGTTACGATGATTTCACGATGTCCGACCCGAACGATGGAGCTGAGCCCACAGAGAAGACCGAAGTTTGGGTGGCGTACGATGAGAAAGCCCTGTATGTTGCGGCCCGCTTGTATGATTCGGAACCCAATCTAATAAAATACCGTTTAGGGCGGCGGGATGATTTTGTGGATTCTGATTGGTTCATATTCGCTGTGGACACCTATTATGACCGGCGATCCGGATACCAGTTTGCCGTGAATCCCTCGGGCTCCATTGTCGATTGGACTCTGTACAATGATGTCAATCAGGATAACACCTGGGATGGCGTCTGGGAATGGAAGAGCTTGATCGATGAGGAAGGATGGACTGTTGAGATCAGGATTCCGTATAACCAGCTTCGTTTTCCGAAAAGAGAGGAATACATCTGGGGAGTCGATTTCAGAAGGCATATAAAGCGGAAGAACGAGAGAGTCGCTTATGTCTGGATCCCAAAGGAGGATTCGGTTTATGTCTCTCGTTTTGCCAAGCTTGTTGGGATCCGGGACATTCGACCTGGCCGACATATTGAATTTCTCCCCTATGCTGTAGGCAGTGCCGGATTCAGCCCTGAGGAGGCGGGCAATCCTTTCCTGACAGGGAAAGACTTCGAAGGCAGCGTGGGATTTGACCTGAAAGTCGGACTCAAGAGCAACCTGACTATGGATGCGACGGTCAATCCAGATTTTGGACAGGTTGAAGTCGACCCGGCTGTGATCAACCTGAGCGATTATGAAACATACTACAGTGAAAAGAGACCGTTTTTTATTGAGGGCGCGAACATCTTCGATGAATTCGGTCGAGGCGGCAACGCGATGAATGTCAACATCAACTGGCCGAATCCGACCTTATTTTACAGCCGAAGGATCGGGCGTGCGCCCCAGGGCTATGTGACTCAAAGTGGATACGTGAATTATCCGGACAGAACAACAATTCTAGGAGCTTTCAAATTCACAGGCAAAATGGGAAAAGGATGGAATTTCGGGTTCACCAACGCTTTGACTGCCCGTGAATACGCGGAAATTGACTCTAGCGGAGACCGGTCCTTTGAAGAAGTGGAGCCTCTCAGCTATTATGGGGTGTTTCGCGGCCAGAAAGAATTCGACGAAGGACGCCGAGTGATTGGCTTCCAGACGACTGCAGTTCTCAGAGATTTGAGGACGGATACTCTCACATCAATCCTCAATGAGAAAGCCTTTACACTGGCTGTGGATGGATATACTTATCTGGACAAAAAAAGAAGTTGGGTTATCGGAGGGTGGTTTGGAGGCACTCAAGTTCAAGGAAGCCAGGATGCGATCCTTGACTTGCAGTACTCTTCGATCCATTACTTTCAGCGTCCTGATGCCGATCATGTGGAAGTCGATCCAAACGCAACATCTCTTTCGGGTTGGGCGGGACGATTGAACTTCAACAAGCAAGAAGGGAGATTCTTACTCAGCGCATCCATTGGTGCCATATCTCCCGGCTTTAACCCGAATGATATCGGATTCCAGTTCGGCTCTTCTGATGTCATGAACGGTCATTTACTCCTGGCCTATCGATGGCCTCATCCGGGGAAAGTCTTCCGTAACGTGATTATTTTTGGCGGACCGTTCGCCAACTATGACTTCGGAAGCAATAAGATCTGGGAGGGATACCTGGCCTCTGTTGAGGGGCAATTTTTGAATTACTGGGGATTCGAAACGATGATTGCCTATAATCCTCCGACGATCAGCAATGACCTCACGAGAGGAGGCCCCCTGGCTGTGCTCCCGACTGGATATCAAATCGATTTTGGGATCAGTAGCGACAGCCGCAAGCCGATCGTTCTGAATGCAGGCACAGGCGTGTACTGGAGACCTGATTGGGACAGCTATTCCTGGGGTGGAGGCGTATTCCTCCGTTGGAAGGCAAAAAGCAACGTTAGCTTGTCTTTCGGTCCGAGCTTTTCTGTCCGTGATTCGTACGCGCAGTGGGTCACACGAGTGGATGACTCGTACATGACAGAGACTTTCGGAGTTCGGTATGTTTTCGGTGGAATCTATCAGAAGACACTTTCCGGTGAGATCAGGCTGAACTGGACATTCACTCCTAAGTTGACTCTGCAGCTTTACTTCCAACCTTATTTGGCTGTTGGGAAGTATGACGAATTCAAGGAACTCGCACAGCCGAAGTCCCTGAATTACAATATTTATGGAGAGGGGAACTCAACCATCTCGTATGATGATCCTACCTACACCGTTGACCCAGACGGGCCTGGACCGGCCCCGGAATTTTCCTTCTCCAATCCGGATTTCAACTATAAATCGTTTCGCGGCACTGTAGTCTTGAGATGGGAATATTTGCCAGGGTCAATACTCTACTTTGTATGGACTCAGAACCGTTCTGATTTTGCCAATCCGGGAGATTTTGACTTGAGGCGTGACCTTCAGGATTTATTCTCGGCGCCAGGAGACAACATCTTCATGATCAAGATTTCTTACAGATGGAATATCTGACTGGAGGATTCG
>DAOVAM010000127.1 GCA_030671065.1 Candidatus Aminicenantota bacterium | reverse complement strand
CCGCCGTTTTGTGCCCAGAGGGTGACATCGATCCTTTTTCCCGGAGGGGAAATGATGACCCATTTGAACTCTTTTTCAGTGCCGGCGTCTAAGGATTGTGTATCATTCCGTTTATTTCCTCCAAAGAGCTTCATGCTTTTATCATCTTCGAATTTCAGTTTCAGCATGATCGAATTGATGTTACGGGTTCTCTGCCCCATGGCTGTGACATAAGGAAATTTGCCCTTGTTGTGGATCTTGATTTTCAGCTCGAAGAGGTTGGAGGACAGCTTTTTCACTTCAGGTGTATCCATCGTGATCTCGGCGAACTGGGAAGCCAGATAAAGAGCGAATTCCGCATGGCTTTTGCTTAGCGCTGGGATCTGCTCTGCGGGTGGGTTGATGCGCAGATAGGGCTGGAATCCACCGATTTCCACTTCACCGAGCTGCTTGTGGTTGAATTTGGTCCAATTGACAAATCCGTTCCCCTCATTGCTTTTGTCGATCCAGCTCAGCCATTTTTCATCGTCACCAGTTGTTTGTGCGGAAGCTGAAGCTCTCGAGCCCATCATGAATTGACGGGCCATCGCTGTCCGGTCCCTTGTTGTTTGCGGCGCTGTCTTTGTTGGGACTCCACCTTCTTTTTTGGCCGGAGGTCTTCTCTGTTCCTCTTGCCTCAATGACCAGAGATTGGCGGAGAAAGCGGGGACTCCGAATTGAAAATACGCATATTCCAGCAGCGAACCTGCTGGCTTTTCTGATGAAGCGCTTTTGATGCCAGTGATTTCCTTGTATTGTTTACTGACATCCGTGAACAGAGAAGTGTCTCTGGTGTTCGTTCTCTTTGGCTGAGGATCAGTTGCCCTGGGCAGTTGTTCCGCTGGAGCGCCCCTGCGGCGTCCCGTGAACATGAACATTCCCATACCTGCAGCGGGTTGTCCGACGCTGGGAGGTTGAGGAAAAGTCGGGGTGCCACATTCGATGCCCGTTCCAGCAGCTAGATTATCGAATTTTGAAAAAAGCAGGACACCACAGATGTTCTTGTGAGGCTGCGTCTTTAACGCAGGGACATATCTCGTCATGAAATCGATGAGGGCTTGAGTCTCCAACTCAGATACAGGGAATACACCAACGCCTTTTGGTTTGTATCCGAAATTGTGCGGAAAATTACGATTGATGTTAAATCCTCCTTTTCCATCCTCATTGTAGAGCTCGTCACCGTCATTATCGATTCCTTCTGTGTACATTTTGTAGAGTTTGTCTACAGGAGTGCTGGCTTCTTTTTTCTTCATCAGTCTTGGGTCTTTATCATCGATGAACCAATCCCCTTCCTTATCTTTAATCCGCATCATTGTGATCATCCCGTCACCGTTGAGATCTTCAGGTCCGTCCTCATCAATCCGCCAATCATAGTCTTCATCACGGGGCTTGAGATTCCCAGCGCGCTCTTGCAGGGTCTTGTTAAAAAAGATCTCCGCTCCGTCCGGATTCAGGCGGGGGATGATATAAAAAGTGCGAGAGTCCAGGATCTTGGTCACGTTCTCATCTTTACCGTACTGCCCAACGAGATGTCCGGCGATACCGAGAGCCACCTCACTGCCGATGACATGGTCTCCTTCCAGGTTTCCACAGATGAGAAGAGCCTGTTTTTCGAGAGGTGAGGGACCTTTCGTTCCGGATATCTGCAGCATCCAGAGGTCTTTGCCTTGAAGAGTTTTCCCGATGGATGTCAATTTGGTGATTTTCGGATTTTGAGAGGCGACTTGCTTTATGGCATTCGTCAAGGCCTGGTAGTTTTGATAGCCTTCTGAAGGAGCGTTCGCGGCAGGAGCAGTATGCAAAAGAGCAATAAACGAAAAAAGCAGAAAAACTGTAAAGATGATTTTGGGGGAATTCCTCATAGATTTATCCTCCTTTATTTATTTTTTTTGGTCTGAGTGCTTTAAAAAAAGTCAGAATGGACATTTTTTTATAAATAAATATGTTGAATGGAAACTCTATATAAAAACAAAGATAATTTCAACCCTCTATTTCTTCTTGACTAAAGCATGTTCACTGTACGAAACATTCAATTTTCCAGCGGCTTCTTTTAGCTTTTTATCCTCTGTCCATATGGGTATTTCTGAAAGGAGGGCTGAGGCAAGAAGATGCCCATCCACATAGCCAAGGTCAACGTCTCTTAATTGATGTTGAGACAGGACTCCGTTTTCATTCTGTTTTTGAACTATGGCAGTTGAAATATCGTACATATAAAAGGAAGGCTAATTTTCCACTAATGTATGCATCAGGTTAATAGAAAAGGGCATTATCAGTCGATTGATATGGCATCAATCGGGACAAATAAGATAAAAATGGGAGGGATCAAGATGAAAACCAATCGGAGAGCATTCTTTCAAAAAGGCGCAATTCTAGGCGTGGGTTTAACACTCGGCAGCTTAGGACTTTTCGCAAAAAACAAGGAAAATCTTGCACAAAATGCGAGTGATGATATTTTCGATGCAATTAAAAATCGCCGTTCAGTTCGAAAATTCAAATCAACACCTGTTCCAAAAGAACATCTCATCAAGATATTGGAAGCGGCGAACTGTGCACCCTCTCCGAGCAACAGACAAGCATGGAAATTTCTCGTCATCCAGGAACGAGAAACACTCGACCAAATCAAGGAGGAATGCATCAAGAGGTCGGGGGAGAGAAACAGGCAGTACTTTACAGATTATCTCTCAGCTCCTGTATACGTTGTTGTGCTGGCAGACACAAAAACGAGAAATCCCGCGAATGATGTTATAGGCGGTGCCTTAGCGGCTGAGAATCTAATGTTGGCCGCGCGGGCATTAGGCTATGGGACTGTATACTGTGCGAACTCCATCCCGGAAGAGGTTTCAAAGCAGGTTTTGAATATTCCAGACGATTATAAACGCCTGTGCATTACACCAATAGGTGTTCCCGCAGAGTGGCCAAAGACACCGAAAAAGAAGAGCCTGGAAGAAGTGGTATTGCACGAGAAATTCAAGTAGTAGCGAGATGGCGAAGGGGCCGTGTTTTAATCGGCAAAGGGGTCGCGTCTTCGCATTTGACATTGTGCTTCATGCACAGAAGATTTTGTTGACTGTGTATAAACAAATAGATATTTTTATGCTTGATCCACTTTTAAGTGAGGAGGACGATTCATGAGACGTCATCTTACTCTATGGGCTGTGGCACTGGCTTCAGTAAGTGTTTTATTCCTGTCATGCGGGAAAGAGGAGGCAATACAGCAGGAACTGGAGCCGGCAAGAGGAGAATCCATTTTTGACAGAGTTGTCAATATTGAACCGGGGATATACACAGAGATTCCGGAGGTTCCGCGCTGGTGCGATCGATTGGAGCTCAAGAAGCATCGCATCAATGTGGGTGACTGCGAGCTTTATGTTGATGAAGAGGGCAAAGGAATGCCTCTCGTTCTGATCAACGGTGGTCCGGGGGGAACGCATCATTACTTTCACCCCTGGTTTTCCCGAGCGAAGAAATATGCCCGAGTCATTTATTATGACCAGAGAGGTTGTGGGCTGTCGGATTACAATCCTGGTGAGAACGGCTATTCTGTTGAACAGGCTGTGGAGGACCTCGACAGCATCCGCAAAGCCCTGAATATCGACAAATGGATTGTCCTGGGCTACTCCTATGGCGGATTTCTGGCCCAATATTACACGGTTCATTATCCGGAACGTGTGGCCGGTTTAGTGCTCATGGGTGCGTCCACAGGTATGTGGGTCGAAATGGAGCGTTCAAGACAGCAAGAGTTCCTTTCAGATGAGGAAAGAAACAGGATGGGAGAGATCCGGCAGGAGTTGAGAAAAATATCGAAGGATAAAGAATGGCCTTATGAAAAATATCTCGCGCTCATTGTTTATAATAACCATTTGAATGGAGACTGGAAAAGGCAGAATTATTATAGGCCATCACGGGAAAGTCTGGCGCGGATGGCTCTGTATGAATGGGTGCATGACCAAAACAATTATCGGGGAATGATAAGCAGCAGCCAGAACAAGGTCAATTTGACTGGAGCTTTTGAAAATTGTCCAATCCCAACCCTGATAACAGAAGGCCGGTGGGATTTAACCTGGAATACGGATAAACCGGAAATCCTCCACAAGAATCATCCGGGCTCTGAGTTAGTCTTTTTTGAGCAGGCAGGTCATGGCATATACGAAGAAGAGCCGGACAAGTTCTTCAAGGTACTCAAGGGCTTCATCAAAAAGCTTCCGGAAGTTTCTTCCTCCAGCATCTCTGCCTACAAGGATTATCTTGTTGAATGGGATAGGAAGAGGAAGGAAGATTTTGAATACAAAATAAGATCCGTTGGATGGGGCCGGACGGGCAGCGAAAAACTTGCCGGTGATTATTCTCGGGAGTGGCTGGCCCAATTCACTAAGTCCGGGCATTTTCTGAGATCTGGATTTGCCCACTATGATGTGAAAGACTATGAAGAAGCACTCTTTATTTTTGAAAAAATGCGGGTATCCATGAAGGAAAAGGCAGAAAAAGAATATGAGGCGCTCTCTTTGATCTGGCAGGGGCATGTGCTGGACCTGCTGGGGAAAAGGAAAGAGGCCATCGCTCGCTATAAACAGGTTGCGGAAATGAATATTGATGAGAGCTGGCAGCATTCTCAATACGGCCTGACATATAAAGTCAGCCCTTATGCCAGGGAAAGGATGAAAACTCCGTTCAAGAGAGTGGAGAATAAAGATAAAGATTGAGGAGGGGATTGCACTTCAATCCTAAAGGAGTTGTGTATTCACTATGACATATGGAATAGGGGATTAAAATGAAAAAACGAATCCTGACATTTTTATTGGTTGTATTACTCGGAGTCTTTACACTTTTTGCCCAGGACGTCGTCCTATCTTCTGGAACACCCGAAGAAGCGGGGATGTCCGGCGCGATTCTTAAAGAAGGGATCCGGTTTTTTGAAGAGGCCGTTGAGCGGGATGACCTGAGAGGTGTCGTACTTCTGGTCGCACGCAACGGGAAAATCGTGCTCCACGAGGCAATCGGATGGAGAAACAAAGACAAAAAAATCCGCATGGAAAAGGATACCATGTTCCGCATGGCATCAAACACAAAACCAGTTATCGCTACATCTATCAGTATTCTCGTTGAGGAGAAAAAGCTGAATACTAACGACAACGTTCGGAAATACATCACATCGTTTGACAACTACCGCTCCGGCTATATAAAAATACACCATCTCCTGACACACACCAGCGGTTTCCGTATTCGGCCCATTTTTTACCGTCCATTGATACAGAAATCTGACGAACATCCCGATGCCCCCAACCTGCAGCTTGAAGTTTCTCGTTTTGGCGAGACAGGCGCCGATGAGATGCCTGGAACAACCTACAGCTACAGCAATGCCGGTTTCAATACTCTAGGCGCACTGATCGAGATTTCCTCAAAGCAACCGCTTGAGGTCTTTGTGAAAGAAAAAATTTACAAATCCCTCGGCATGAAAGACAGCTATCACCATGAAATAGCTGAAAAACTTGACGGAAAACTCGAACGAATGTCGGTAGTATACGGAAGAAGAAAAGGAAAATGGGTGGCCGCGTGGACGCCCGGTGATCCGCCCCAGTATCCGTTTATTCGAGCATCAGGCGGTATGATCTCGACCGCTATGGATTACGCGGTTTTTTGCCAGATGTTTCTCAACAACGGCATATATAATGGGAAGCGCATTCTAAAGGAAGAAACGGTCAAACTCATGACATCGCCGCACACAGCCTCAATCTACACGGCAGAAGAGCGAGAACGAAGGACAAGCTTTTATGGATATGGATGGAGTGTGTCCAAAGAGGGTGTGTTCTCGCATGGAGGCTCGGATGGAACTGCTGCCTGGGTCGACCCGGAGAAGAAGCTTATCATCCTGGTCTTTACCCAGACGCGTGGGGGAGGAAGACTGCGCGCCCCGTTTTTAGAAATGGTGAATGCATCTTTCTTATGAGATTGCCACGCTGTGCTCGCAATGACACTAACTTCTAATGAGATTGCTTCACTCCATTCGTAATGACATTTATTAATTTGTCACTGCAAGGTGAGATGGGATTCTTTCTCTTTGCTCGGAACAGGAGTGGCAATCGCATTTTTTTTTATGAGGAGATGATGACATCATGTTTATAAGAAAGAAACTATCTCTGAACAAGTGTAATTTTATCTTTTCTGCTCTTTTAGGCCTGGCTGCCCTCATCCTTGTGAGTTGTTCGCCCTCCTATGATGTGGTTATATCGGATGGGATGGTATTCGATGGCACAGGAGCAGCTCCGTTTAAGGCAGATATCGGTATAAAGGACGGATTCATACG
>DAOVAM010000049.1 GCA_030671065.1 Candidatus Aminicenantota bacterium | reverse complement strand
TTCAATAAGCGTAAAACCTCTTCTTCCTTCCACCATTTTATGTCTCCTCTATCGATCTTTTTCGGAATCATACTATACAAAAAATGAAATAAAAAGGGCGATGCATTTTTTATGCATCGCCCTTTCTCAGATTGAATGTGGTTATTCAGTATAATCTTAATCGAAATTACGAGACAGCAGCTGTCCTTGGTGCACGAATCCAGGAGCCATTCCAATTCACTAGGTCTCTGTTGAAATGCGCCATCTGGTTGACCACATACATTCCAGCTCCAGGATCAGTTGCGACAAAAGCGAAGGGTTCAATTACCTTATCCCGTCCGAAAGAAGCAACAACAAAATCATCGCCACCGGCTGCAGCGATTCCATAATTTCCAACCACGTCCGCACCACAATAGACTCTGTAGTCTTCACCCCATTGGTCATTGATGGGGAGAACCTTGACATAGAACGGAGAGATTGCGCTGTAGAAAGGCGCAGCAGCAGTATAGACGCCGTTTTGAACCGGAGTGGTTCCGTTATCCGTCACATAATCGGTAACGGCCGTTGCAATTGTGACGATGTCCTTCATAGTCGTTTTCTGTTTGGCTTTCTGGATGGCTGTGATCGCATTGGGAATAAGAAGTGCAGCCAGAATTCCGATGATCGCAACAACGATGAGCAACTCAATCAGTGTAAAACCTCTTAATTTTTTAAACATCTAAAACCTCCTTTTATTTTTTTCGACTTATCGTCGATACTCAAGGCCAAGCCTTGAATGTGTAACCGAGGCTTATTCAATTGCAATATTTATGCCAAGTGGTTGATTTCTATCTTCCTAAAAACAAATAAGATGCAAACATCCTAGCAGACTTTTCTGTAAAATAATGACAATTTTTGGCATTTCATGACAAAATATGGCATCTTATCAAAAGAATTCATCCCAAGCTTTTTCCCTGATTTTTCAGGAGTTAGACTTCAACCCGTATTTATCGATGAGATACCGCAATGTGCGGTAGCTGATTCCCAAAAGGGAAGCCGTCTCTCGGAGTTTTCCTCCAGCGGCCTGGCGTGCCTGTTTGATATAATTCTTCGCAATATCATCCAGGTGCAAGTTGAGGCTAAAGCCTGGTTCAAAGAGATAGGTGGTATCAGGTTTTTTATGGGGCGCAAGGAGCTCTTCCGGAAGACTCTCTTTCGTGATGATCCCCCGTTCCTCGATAGCGATTATTCTCTCGATAACATTTTCAAGTTCTCTGACATTCCCCGGCCAGGGGTAAGATTCTAAAACATTCATCACCTCAGGAGCGATCCTTTTGGTTTTTCGTCCCATTTCCTGACAGTACTTTTTTATGAAATGCGAAACAAGCAGAGGAAGGTCTTCTTTTCTTTTCCTAAGAGGGGGCATCACAAGGGATAGAACATTCAGCCTGTAAAAAAGGTCTTCCCTGAATTTTCCTTCCTCGATTTTTTTCTTTAAATTCTGGTTCGTCGCGGAAATGATGCGCGCATCCACAGAAATTTCTTCTGTGCCACCCACTCTTCTGATTCTTTTATCTTGGAAAGCCCTAAGGAGCTTCACCTGAGTCAAAGCAGACATCTCTCCAATCTCGTCCAAGAATAAAACTCCTCCTTCTGCCATTTCAAACATCCCCTTCTTGTCAGCGACAGCACCAGTGAATGATCCTTTCATATGGCCAAACAGCTCGCTCTCCAGAAGGTTCTCCGGAACGGCTCCACAGTTTATAGAAACAAACGGTTTCTCTCGGCGATGACTGAGAAGATAAATAGCCCTGGCCGCCAATTCTTTCCCCGTTCCACTTTCTCCTTTTACGAGAACAGTCGAATCTGTAGCAGCAATCTTTTCAATCAGGCTATAAATCTCCTTCATTTCCTTGCTGTTCCCCACGATATTTTTAAAACTGAATTTTTCCCTCAGCTGCTTCTTCAAGAGTATATTCTCTTGCTTTAGCTTTCCCCTTTCCAGGCCCTGAGATACAATTATTTTCAACTCCTCCACATCAAAAGGTTTAACAACATAATCCATCGCTCCTTCTTTCAGGGCCTCCACTGCCTGATTAATAGTCCCGTAAGCCGTTATCATGACAACAGGGATGTAAGGCTTAGTTTCCTTGACACGCTTCAGGATTTCCATCCCGCTCAATTGAGGAAGCTTGATATCAGAGATGATAAGGCTGAAATCGTTACTTTCTATCAATTCGAGTGCTTTGGGAGCAGAATGAGAGGTTTCAACCTTGAAGCCCTCTTTCTTGAAGACAACCGTGAGAAGGTCAAGGATGCTCTTCTCATCGTCGACAATGAGTATTTTATCCGTTCTTCTCTCCTTTTTGCTTTTTTATCAAAGCCTGTTTTCTCAGGCTTTACCTGAAGGCAGGGTTATGATTATCTCTGTCCCTTTATCAATTTCAGAGGAAACCCTGATTTTCCCGTTATAATCATCCACAATTTTACGCACAACCGTCATTCCAATCCCCTGGCCATCCTCAAAATCCGAATAAAAAAGTTCAAAAATTCTCTCTTTATTATCCTTGGGCATTCCGATTCCTGTATCCGCAAATCTCATCTGGATCTCATCTTTCTTGTTCTTTTCAAAATCTACGGTCAATGTTCCCCCATGAGGCATGGCTTTCAGAGAATTCCTCAACACATTCCAAAAAAGTTGCTTAAACTGATTGCCACTCCCAAAATACTGAATGCTTTGTGAGCCGTAATTTCCCTTGACCTGCAAATTCCCGTTCATCTCTCCGCTGCTCTGAAGAAGAGTCAGCGTTTCTTTCAAGATGTCAGTCAGGTTGATTGAGGAGAATGTCCTCGGGCCAGAGGAAGCTAAACTCAGGAACTGCTCGATGGAATGGGAAACCCTCCTTGATTCCGATACAATGATATCCATCAGCTCCTTATGCTCTCCCTTCAACCCCAATTCCTTCTTCAAAACCTGGACAGAGCCGGAGATGGCAGCAAGGGGATTCCTGATTTCATGAGCAAGCTGAGCAGAAACTTCTCCTGCGGCGGCAAGCCTCTTTTTAACCTCGAGTTCCTTTTGCGCCAACTGCATTTCATCCTGCGCTTTTCGTAATCTCTCGGTCAAATAATTCATGAAAAAAGCCACGAGAAAAAACGCGCTCCAGGCCATGAAAATATTATAGTTCACAAGGCCCAGAGATATTTCCAGTCCTTCCCCTGGTCCATAATAGGGAATAACTTTAAAATACATCAACTCGACCAGAAGGCCCAAGGAAATCGCTGAAAGGGCGGCTGCTATGTATGCCGCCCGCTTTGAGAGAATTATACTTGCTGCGATGATGTCAAACACGTAAAGAAAGTAAAAGAATCCCTGCAATCCTCCGGAAATGTAGACAAGGGCGGTAATCAAGATCAAGTCGAAGAGAATTTGAGCAGAAACCTGAAGAGCGTAATGCTTCCCCAAGATATACAGAAAAATGTAAAGGAAAGAGAGAAGATAGAATGACAGGATGAGATAGAATTGATTAAGGGTGAGGAAAGCAGATGTGCTGAATTGAATAATTAAGGCTGAAACAACAAGGGAGGTAACTACGACCAGACGCAGAAGTATCAGCCTGAGAATATCTTTTTTTTCTGTGCTCATCCAAACTGTGCCATCAGGCTGAAAACTGGAAGATACATAGAAATAACGATTGTTCCGATCAAGCTTCCGACAAAGATGAGAAGAATCGGTTCCAGAACCGAAAGAAGCGCTCCAACCGAGGTTTCGACTTCATCGTCGTAAAAATCGGCAAGCTTCATCAACATGGCATCCAGGGTTCCCGTGGCTTCTCCTACTCCCACCATCTGAGTGAACATCAAAGGAAACCGCCCTGTTTCTTTAAACGCCTCAGTCAGACTGGTTCCTTCCGCGACCTGTGCGCGAGATCCCATAATACGGCCTTCAAGGAGAACGTTTCCAGCCGTGGAGGATGTGATCTTTAGGCTCTCCATCATGGGCACACCTCCAGAAAGGAGAGTGCTCAAGGTTCGCGTTATTCGAGAAAGGGCGACCTTCTCGATCAAATCTCCGAAAAGAGGCATTTTCAGCTTTGCGATATCGACCACTCGTCTTCCCCCCGGTGTTTTCTTAAAGTACCTGAAGAGAAAAACGAGACCGATGAATCCGATAAACATATAAAATATATAGCTCTGGACAAAATTGCTCGCAGCCAGCATTATCTTGGAAAGGAGCGGCATATCTGCTCCGAGTTCTGCAAAAATTCCAGAAAAAATCGGAACAACCTTCCATAACATGAAGATCGTCACGATTAAAGAAAAGGTCAAAATGGCAATGGGATACGTCATAGCCTGTTTGACCTGGGCTTTCAGCTTGACAATTCTCTCCTGGTATTCGGCCAGCCGGCGGAGCATGATGTCAAGCGAACCGCTCTGCTCTCCAGAAGCGACAAGGTTGCTGTAGAGGTCATCAAAGACCTTGGGCCATTTCTTTTTCGCTTGATTCAGAGTGGCACCGGCTTCAACATCCCGCCTCACCTGAGTAATAACATTCTTAAAATATTTGTTTTTAGTCTGTTGGGCAAGCATGCCCAAGCCCTGAATCAACGGAAGGTCTGCGTCTATCAAAACCGAAAGCTGCCGGCTGTAGATAGCCAATTCCTTGAGTGGGACTTTTTCTTTTTTTAAAAAAGGTATATTTATTACTTGCGGTTTCTTTTTGACATTGATGACAGTGACTTGTTCTCTCTGGAGAATCCTTGTCAGGTCGGCGGCAGACTTCGCTATCCGTTCTCCTTCAACAACATCTCCCAAGCGGTTTCTTCCTTTCCATATAAATACAGCCATATCTCCCCCTTATTGTTTCCTTATTGAATTCGGAGAGGTGCCGGGAGTGCCTACTTTGACTCCTTCTCTCCTTTGAATAATCTCTGTCAATTCTTCTGGTTTGTAGGAAACTCTCATTGCGGTCTCAAGCGTGATCAATCCTCTGAAATAAAGCGTGGCCAAAGACTGGTTAAAGGTTTGCATCCCATACTTTTCCTGTCCCATCTGCATGGAGGAGTAAATCTGGTGGAGTTTGTTTTCTCTAATTAGATTTCTGATAGCTGCATTCGGGATGAGCAGTTCCATAGCCAGGACTCTTCCTTTGCCGTCCGCTCGAGGTAAAAGGGCCTGAGTGACGACAGCTTCCAGACACATGGAAAGCGTAATCCTCACCTGATCTTGATACTGGCCAGGAAAAATATCGACAATCCTCGACACTGTTTCTGCGGCTGAATTCGTATGAAGGGTTGAGAAAGTGAGATGTCCTGTCTCTGCCACATGAAGTGTTGCTTCCACTGTTTGCAGGTCTCTCATCTCCCCAACAAGGACAACATCCGGATCCTCCCTGAGAACAGATCGAAGCGCGTTGGGGTAGGACAGCGTGTCCACATGGAGTTCCCTCTGGTTAATCATAGATTTCCGGGGAGTGAAATAATATTCGATGGGATCCTCAATAGTCACTATATGCAGGTCTCTCTGGTCATTGATGTAGTTGATCATGCTTGCCAGAGTCGTTGATTTTCCACATCCTGTAGGCCCGGTGACGAGGATCAATCCTCTCGGTAATTCACAAAGCTGAGAGATCTTTTGAGGGAGACCCAATTGAGCAAAACTCCAGTTCTGGCTGAGGAATCTCCTGAACGCCGCGGCGACAGCCCCTCTTTGCATATAGACATTTCCCCGAAAGCGACCAATATCCTTGAGGCCAAAGGAGAAGTCAAGTTCAAGTTTCTCTTCAAACATCTTTTTCTGTTTATCCGATAATAGACTGTAAACCAGTTCTTTGGTCTCAACCGGAGTGAGGGGAGGGAAATCCAGAGAAATCAGACGCCCATGGACTCTTATTCGGGGAGGAATTCGTGTCGAGAGATGTAAATCGCTGGCATTCCTGTCTACAGTCGACTTAAGAAGTTCCTGAATCGTTATCGCCACTCTTCACCTCCTTATCTCTTACTGTCTCCCTCAAGACTTCTTCGATTGAAGTGACACCCTCTTTGATTTTGGCCAACCCACTCATGCGCAGTGAAACCATTCCATTCTTGAGTGCCACCTTTTTGACATCTTTGGGTTGTGATTTGGCTAAAATATGATCCTTTATTTCATTCGTCACTTCCATGACTTCAAAAAGGCCGACTCTCCCTTTGTAGCCTGTATCTGAGCAAAGGGCACAGCCTTTCGCTTTATACGGAGTAACCTTCTCGGCCTCCTCAGGAAAAAAGCCAATATCCACAAGAGCTTCAGGTGTAATCTTGTGTTCCTCACGACATTTCTTACACAGCCGTCTGACAAGCCTTTGTGCCACGATGAGTACAAGAGAGTCCGAAATTAAAAAGGGCTCGACATTCATGTTTATCAATCTGGTGATCGTGCCTGCTGCATCATTCGTATGAACTGTGGAGAAAACCAGATGTCCTGTTAGCGCAGCTTTAACAGCAATATCAACGGTTTCGTAATCCCTCATCTCACCGATAAGCATGATATCAGGGTCCTGCCTTAAAAAAGACCTTAGAGAAGAAGCAAAATTCAACCCAATCTCTTCTTTTATATTGACCTGGTTTACTCCCTCCATGTAAAACTCAACAGGATCTTCAGCAGTCATGATGTTTTTTTCCTGGGAATTTAAGGTTGAGATCGCAGAATAGAGTGTGTTTGTCTTCCCGCTTCCTGTAGGACCGGTGACAAGAACAATCCCGAAAGGCCTACTGATGGCATTGTTAAATTGTTGAAGGGATTTCTTTTCAAAACCGAGATTAGTCAGGTCTAACTGCAAGTTTTCCCGGTCGAGGATACGGGAAACGATTTTTTCTCCAAAAATCGTGGGGACACAGGAAATTCTCATATCGACTTCTTTTTTGTTATCGTCTCCCCATTTCACTCTCATTTTTAACCGGCCGTCCTGTGGCAATCTCTTCTCTGCAATGTCCATACTGGAGAGAATTTTCACGCGTGATATGACCGGGTTTTTGAATTTCAGAGCCAAATCCATCATTTCATGAAGGATGCCGTCAATGCGGTATCTGACACGGAAGGATCGTTCATAAGGCTCGAAATGAACATCACTGGCTCCCTTCTTGATGGCATCCATGAAAATGGTGTTCACGAGAGTGATGACAGGAGCTTCCTCAGTAGAGCGTGTCAGTTCTTCGATGTCATATTCGTCTTCTTCCTCCTCGATGACATTCACCGAGCCATCATCGGCCTGCTCGATCTCATCGATTATCTCCTTGACACGCATGGAATCAGTAGCGCCATAGTATTTGTTTATGGCTTCTCCGATTCCTGATTCAGAGGCAATAACTGGCTGGATACTCAGACTCGTTCGAAACCTCACATTCTCTATCACGTCCAGGTCTGTCGGATCCACCATCGCCATTGTCAAGAAAGAACGAATTCGATGGATAGGCATGATCATGTGTTTCTTGGCAATGTCAGGCGGGATAAGCTCTATAACATCTGGATAAACTTCGAATTGACCGAGGTCAATGTAAGGATAGCCTAACTGTCGACTTAACGCCTGGGCCATATCCTCTTCAGAAATGAGACCTAAAGCCACGAGAGCGCTCCCGATAGTGACTTTGTTCTTTTTCTCATAATCAGCAGCAGACTTCAGCTGCTCTGAAGTGATGAGTTTTTCACGGATGAGAAGTTCACCTAAGTTTGAGCTCATTTTTGATCCTTATTGAGTGGTAATAAAATATACAATTTGACAATATTTGTCAACTTCCTTTAGTGGTGTTTTCACATGTTTTTTCATACAATGAGGACGCTCTCTGCTTCGCACTATTCTCTTCATTTCAAACATCATGTATAAAAATAAAAAAAACTGCCCTCGCAGCCTCTAATATTTGCAGAGAATCCTCAGAGTGTCAATCATCCGTTGGGAGGATTTGAAAGGTGAATTTTGAACTCATCTCCTCATCTAAAAAGGTTAAAAGGCTCACCGCAACAGGCGATGGCAACAAAGCTACTCGATTCTGTCCATTAACCGACTCCATCTAACCATCTGTGGTTATTGTTTCATGGAATAAAGAGGATAAAATCGTATGATCAATTCTTGAAATCCTCAGAAAGAAATTTCCACCACCATGGAATACTTTTGGATTGATTGAGTGCTGGAACGGTATGACGGTCAGAAAGAATGGCGTGACTCCAGGAATTCTTTAATAATTCTCCCACCAATCACCGATTTCCTGGGGTTTTCCCGATTCATTCCTGTATATAAACCTTGCTGCTCTTTCTGCCTCTCCATTTCCCTGTTCAAAAATAATCACTTTGCAAAGAGGAGCAATCTGATCAAAATATTCTCTTGCTTTATCTCTGGCCTCTTCAAAAGAATAGATGGCGTCGTCAAACAAAATTGGGAAACCGACTTTCCCCTTATATCCTCTTAAATAGAATTTTTTCTCCATTCATCCCTCCTCATTAAAATCTGCCGCTACTCTGAGCATCTTATTCAATGCACGCCTCGCTATTCCTGGAGGACGATATTTGAAAAACCTCATGCACAACACGAATAAACGCCAAGATACACCCTGCAGCATGGGCTCATCCTTCCCCTAAATGAAACTCAAAAAAGGCGGCTCTTCTGAGCACGAACCTTTTCCATGAATACTGAGCATCCATCTCGATTCTTGCTTTCATCTTCATTCCAAAAGAATTACGCCCGGATCATCCAGGGGCTTCATCCCCATAATTTAGTCGAGTGAGATGAAGGAAAATTGAACTCTAGATTTATTCCTGGAAGAGAAAACAATTTAGAATTGCACAATCTCATGAAATATGAATGCATACGACCAATGGAGAATGGGGGAGGAATAATGACTGGCGCGCCTGGAGAGACTCGAACTCCCGACCCGCTGCTTAGAAGGCAAAATTACATGATTTTCAACCCGTTAAAAACGAATGAGTTAAAACCTGGCCCTCAGAAGATATAACGCTCTTTTGACGCTTATTGTCAAATCTTTGAGGCTTTTTAACCAGGGTTTCAACCGCTTCTTTCTTCTCCTCCGCCTGGGAATGAAGATACCTTTGAGTAGTAACAATAGAGGAATGACCCATTAACTCTCTGACCCTGTTTAAATCAATCCCGTTTTTAACCAATCTGCTTGCGAACGTGTGCCTCAGGTCATGAAAATGGAAGTTCTCAATCCCTGCTTCCCTACACGCACTACTGAACGCTTGCTTGGTGCATGTCTAACCATTCGGAAATGAAGTTGTAAGGGGCAGGGATGAAGAAAGATTAATCTGCTCAACTGGTATTCAATCCAAGGAAGCTGAGGCTTTAGGGAACTTGGGTTCCTGTTGGCTTAGACTCTGCCAAAAGGTAAATTAAGGTTGTTATTCATCCATCTCCTTCGGCTTGAGCTCCATGCCGAGTTGCATCATCATACCCAACATATCCCCATCTGCCCGATATTCAACAAGCTTGCCATCTTTAAAACGCCAAAGGCAAATCGCACTCATCGCAAATTGCTTGCCTGTCGGAGGTAGTCCCTGAAACTCGCCTTTATGAGTTCCACGGACTGTTTCTCGTGTTGACACAATATCTCCATCAGCGATAATTTCATCAATCGTATGAGCTAAGTCAGGGAATGCAGTAATAAAAGCTTGCCAAAGTTCTTTGTGTTCTTCAAGGTTTATCGGCTCAGCATTGCTTGGCCAATACATTTTGTAGTCAGTGGTGCATACTTCATCGAGAATTACAGCACCTCGTTTGTCGCCTTCAGCTAGTATTCTTTGAACCATTGTCTTATTCTGCTCCTCAACCTCTGCCATCGCTTCCTTGTCCTGGCAGCCTACCATGAAGCATAAAATCAGAGCCAAAGGTAAAATCATACATAGTTTTTTCAATAAACCCCTCCTGTAAAATTAAAATTAATATGTATAAGTATTCTTAGCCTGTTACTCCTTTTCTGGTGGCGGAATTGGAAGGTTGCTATTCCCAATTTCACATATACATTTCCAAGTGCCATCGAGTTGACGCTCAAAGATACCTACCCATTTCAAATCATATTTGGCTTGCTCTCCTCCACCTTTTGGAGTAGCAGTGCCAGTATCATTACCACGCACCATCGCCATATTCCCAGACACACGCACATCTTTAGCTATACTACTATCACATTGTATGTCGTACTCCTCACTAGCTTTTTTATAATTCGCCAGAATAGCTTCTCTTCCTTCAAGAATAGGCTGATTGGCTTCCATCTCCACAGCATCTTCTGCATAATAAAAGGACACAAGTTTTTCGAAGTCGCCAGTATTGTATAATACAACCCATTCATCAAGCATGTTTTTAAGAACTTCAACATCAGCTTCAATGTCCACAGCAGGTTCTTTAGCTACCTCGCAGCTAAAAGTAAAACAAAACAGAAAGACCAAAGTCAAAACCATGAGTAGTTTTTTCATTTTTCCCTCCCTTGTTAATGTGGCAAGAGAGTATCACTGGATGTGAGTGGAGTCAATAGGCTTTAAACAGGTAGGGGGGATAGGGACTCCGGGACTCCTATGAGTCTATGTATATGGATTGTTTATGGCATGAGTACGAATCCCATAAACGATCCCTTACTGAAACTCCCCTCGATTATCTAGCCTTTATCATAATAGCATGTTTCTTGCTCGCAGAGACCCTCTATGGAGCCATTTTAAAAAAAACTATGCCCAGTGCATACCAGACCATTCGGAAATGATGTTAACAGGGGTAGGGATAAAAAGGGATTAATCCGCTCAGCTACGCTTCAATCCATCCAGCCTCTTGCTCGCATCCTCAACCTCAGCAATACCAGGATCAGCATCCTTCCAGAGGTCGAGGAATTTCTCGTAATGCTCTTTAACCTTTTCCATATCCCCCAGCTTTTCATAAATTTTAGCAATGTTGTAATTTACTAAGGAACATTCCCTGAAGAAATAAAAATATTCAGGCAGACCATAAAAGGATAGTAATACGTTGTTGTAGAAGCTTCGATATTTCTCAATGGCTTTTTCCAGATCTCCCTGAAGCTCATAACAGGCCAGGGCCAATCTTTGATAGTGAGTAGAATAGAGTACAGATACAGGCGATATTTTCTGGATAGTGTTTTGGAGCAGCTCTTCTTTCCT
>DAOVAM010000082.1 GCA_030671065.1 Candidatus Aminicenantota bacterium | reverse complement strand
TTTGACATTGATCATCTGCGTGATTTTGTCATTCAGCCTTTTTCTTGGTGCAAAAAAGGTGAAGAAGCAACCTGTGCCTGTGATTCCAGAATCCATTCTGGACGGTCTTGAATGGAGAAACATCGGTCCGTGCAATATGGGTGGACGGATCGATGATTTCGCGGTTGTGGAGACCGATCCCAAAATTATTTATGTGGGAACAGCATCAGGAGGCGTGTGGAAGACAATAAATAACGGAATCACGTGGGATCCTCTGTTTGATGATCAGATAACAAGCACGATCGGGGATGTGACAGTGGCCCCCTCAGAGCCGGATATAGTCTGGGTCGGGACAGGGGAACCGAACAACCGTCAGAGTTCTTCGTGGGGCAACGGGGTATACAAGTCCACGGATGGTGGAAAGACGTGGAAGAACATGGGATTACAGGATACGCATCACATCGGACGAATAGCTATCCATCCCCGCAATCCCGACATCGTTTATGTGGCTGCCCTGGGTCATCTCTGGGGAAGCAACAAGGAAAGAGGCCTTTACAAGACTACAGACGGAGGAAAAACCTGGACAAACACCAAGTTCATCGATGAGAATACTGGATTCGTGGATGTGGCGATGGATCTCGAAAACCCAAATACTCTTTATGCAGCCGCATACCAGAGGCGTAGACGTGGCTGGGGTTTTAACGGGGGAGGACCGGGCAGTGGTCTCTACAAGACGACAGATGGCGGAGAGACATGGATACGACTGACGAACGGACTTCCTCAAGGCAACACAGGCCGGATCGGAATCGATATTTACCGCAGCAATCCCAATATTGTTTACGCGTTGGTAGAACATAAGGAGGGAGGCACGTTCCGGTCTGATGACAAAGGTTTAACCTGGACGAAAATGTCGAGCACCAATCCCCGGCCCATGTACTACAGCAAGATACGCATCGATCCCAATAACGACCAGAGGATATGGGCTCTTGGGGCGTCCATGTATGTTTCTGAAGACGGAGGGAAGATCTTTCGTACGGATCATGTCAGGGGCATCCACGGCGACCATCATGCCATGTGGATTAATCCGGTCGATTCAGATCACATGGTCCTCGGTTCCGATGGGGGAATCTATTTTTCCTATGACCGGGGCAAAACCTGGGATTTTGTCAATATGCTTCCTCTCGGGCAGTTCTATGAGATCGGTTTCGATATGCGCAAACCCTATTATGTCTATGGAGGTTTGCAGGATAATGGAAGCTGGGGAGGTCCGAGTGCAACCTGGACCAGGCTGGGAGTGACCAATGCAGACTGGTTCAGGATCGGAGGAGGAGATGGTTTTTACACTCAAGTTGACCCGACTGATTATAACACTATATATGCGGAATCCCAGAATGGAAGCCTTTTCAGGCTTGATTTAAGGTCTAGAGAAAGCAAATCCATCAGGCCAACGCCAGAGGACGAGAAAGAGACCTACAGGTTCAACTGGAATTCGCCGATCCTGATATCACCTCACGACTCCAATACAGTCTACTATGGCGGAAACAAACTCTTTAAATCGAGTGACCGGGGAGAAACTTGGGAAGCATCCATCGATCTGACGACTCAGCAGGATAGAGAAAAACTTCCGCTCATGGGTGTTCTTCCTGACGAAAATACACTTTCTCGTCATGACGGCATCTCCTACTATGGCAATATCACAAGCACGTCCGAATCCCCGATCAAGGAAGGACTCCTGTACGTGGGAACGGATGATGGCAGTGTCCAGGTCTCGCGGGATGGCGGAAAAACTTGGAAGAATGTCACCGGTAAAATTCCAGGCGTGCCGAAATACACATATGTCACACGCATCGTGGCTTCCAGCCTCGAGGAAGGGACAGCGTATGTCACACTGGACGGCCACCGCAATAATGACTTTAAGGTGTATGTGTTCATGACAACCGATTTTGGTGATAGCTGGAAAAATATCTCTGGAAACCTCCCCACGGGAGGGACAGTCAATGTGATAAGGGAGCACCCCAGGAATCCGAATCTCCTGTTCGTCGGGACTGAGAGAGGTGCCTATTTTTCGATCGATAGAGGAAAGACGTGGGTCAAGTTTAAGGGGAATTTTCCTAACGTTCCCGTTGACGACATTGCTGTTCATCCGAGAGAAAATGACCTGATCTTTGGGACGCATGGCCGGAGTATATGGATCTTGGACGACATCAATCCTCTGACGCAGTTGACAAAAGAGGTGGTGGACTCTCCTGCGTTTTTGTTCGATATCCGAAAGGCGATGATGTTCAATCCCTACAACCACAAGGGCAGCCTCGGCCAGAAATATTTCGTTGCTCCTAATCCGCCATTTGGGGCCATAATCAGCTACTACCTGAAGGAAGAAGCCAAGGGAGGAGTGGAATTAATCATCAACGACAGCGCAGGACAGCAGATTGCTGGATTGAAAGGCACGAATAAAACAGGGATTAACCGAATCACCTGGAATTTGAGGTATGTCCCTCTCGAACCAGAGGGAGAAGAAGCTGTGGCCCGTCGTTTTAGAACTCGTGGGCCCTTTGTTCTTCCTGGGGAGTACCGCGTGACATTAAAGACGGCCGGCCAGGAGATGACGAAAACTGTGGGGGTTGAGGGCGACCCCAGGATCGATGTTTCCTTTGAGGAGAGGAAAGCACAGCATGATGCCCTTTTGACTGTTTATAAACTCACTCCCATGATTTTAACGGCAACCCGCACTTTAAACAGTATAAATGGAGAGATCCAGAGAGTGAGAGGAAACCTGAAAAAAGTTCCAGATGCACCTGAAATTGTGGTTGAACAACTCAAGGCTGTTTCCAAAGAAATCACTGACATTCAGATCAAATTGGCTGGAGACCCAAGGTTGGGACGGAGAGGAATGCGGGCTTCAGTCAGAGGAAGACTGTCTACGGTTGGAAGGTCCATCGGAGGATACACGAGCGCTCCTTCTGAACAGCAGGTGCAGCAGATCCAGAAGGAATCTGTTGAATTAAAGACGCTTATCGAGAGGATCAACACGATCATAGAAGTGGAGGTCCCCAAGTTGAATAAGCTGATGAATGAGAATAATATTCCGCGTATCTTTGTTGGAGGGAAAATCAAGATTAAGGATTAACGAGAACCAGCGACTCGCTCTTCTGGGAGTGTCCAGTTGAAAAATCAAAAGAGGAAGAATCAAACAAGATAAAAACTGAGAGTGTTGATAGTATTATCTTCTTGAGCAAGGTCTCGAAAGAATAGAGATTCTGGCACAAAATGAGTTTTTGTGAACAAACAGTCCGATAGTCCATAGATTGCATTGCTTTGTTCAACTGACTTGCCAAGAGAACGGACCAGTGTAGAATTATGATCAGAAAGAAGGAAATCCTTTTTTTACTCCTGCTGTTGGCAGCGACTGTTTTTCTTTGCTGCCGGAAGAGCTCCCCTGTCCGAGGGATTGAACTGGATGTTGACTTTTCTGAATCTCCTCTCACAGACAGGTTGTTTACAGATATCCACTACACTTGGAGGATCAAGCACAATTTTAAAGGAATTGACCAGGACCTTGCTGTGTTTGTGCACTTCTGGCACAGAAGCAATTTGATACTCCATGACAACCATAGACCTGAAATTCCGGTATCCACTTGGGAGCCGGGTCAAGAATACAGATACACACGGAGAATTTATCTGCCTCCTTTTATCGATGCACTCGACCCTGAATTCAGCGGGAAAGAAATTTTAAAATTGTCCATCGGCCTCGCCTTTCCCCAGGATGAATCTGGAAAACCACTGAAAAAGATCTATGAGAGAAAACTCAATGTGTTCCCTCCTCCTCCTGGTACTCCTGAGATTGTCTATGACGATGGCTGGTTTGATTTTGAGATAGACCCTGATACCTCTCTTAAACGTTGGAGATGGACCGCTAAAGAAGCGAAATGTGTCATCGACAACCCTCATCGGGATGCCCTGCTAGTCATAAAGGGTGGGGTGAAGAAAGACGTATTTCGAGACCAAAAAGTCATCTTTCAGATCAATGATTCCGTTTTGGATGAGTTTATTCCGAAAAAGAACTATTTCGAGAAGCACTACAGAATAAGCAAAGAAATGCTGGGCGTGGAGGATCGATTTTTACTGGTTATATCCACTGACAGGATATTTATCCCGGCCAGTGTCAACCCTGTTTCCAAAGATGAACGAAAATTAGGGATTCAGGTTTCCTTTATATATTTCAGGTGAGTGTGGATTGATGAAGGTTCAAGCTTTTGTGTCAGCGTGTGCTGACTGAAGGTTGGCTTGTCCGGCCCTTTCTCTTTTCCTTGATCAGGGTCTCTTTTTTCTCACGCGGGTGCGCGCTATCTCCATCTCTTTCTTGGCGATTGCTTCTGCTTTTTGGGCTTCAGGGATTTGTCGGGACGTCTCGGCGATTTGTTTCTGAATGGTACTCCTGTCGGTCATGTCGTCCATACTGTAGAACTCCTGCCACAGCCCGCGCAGCTTTATGGTCAATAATTGCGTGTATTCTCTCGACTTAAAATAATTGGCTTCATACTCTGCGACTGAAGTCTGCAGTTGTTCTGGCATGTCTGTTTTTTTGGCCGGTGGAGTTGTGCTGCTATCTCCTGTGGGTTCAGCCGTGTCTATGTTTGAGGATTTATCCGGAGGAGTCGCAGGACTTACAGGAGCTGCCGCTCGATCAGTAGTCAGTGCAGATCTTCTTTTGACTTTTCCTAAATCAGATTTAGTGATGACGACAGCTTTTTTTCCTTTGAGTTTTTCCCTTCGTTCTTTTTCCTTCTTGGCGATTTCAGCCAAACTCTGGGAGAAGAGTAAAGAGGAGAGAATGAGAAAAAGAGGAATGCCGACTTTGATTTTATTGAATTTCATTTTTCCTTTTCTTTGAAATCCATTATATCTGCTATTTTTTCCTGTGTCAATCATGCGAGGAGAGGCCCATCACCCGTCCTTGGGTCGGCTCTTGAATCGAGGGAAGGATAGGAGGGTAAAGGAGGATGTATGATTGCAGAGATTCAAGAACCGACCCCGCTTTAAATATTTATGCATCTTTGTGTGCCTCATGCATAAGATAATTCAAAGAGTTCCAAGAGTAAATCGCCTTTTAAGAGGATTTTAAGAGTGATTTTTTTTCTTGTTTTCTCACCTGAAAAGATGAGTTGTACTCATCAGTAGAAGGGATAAAAAAAAGGAGGCAGAAAAGGGGCTGAGGTTTCCACCTTATAGATTATTCAGGAATGAGATCATCAGGGGGACGCATCTTATTAAATGGTTATTTGGGGAACGTCCTTTTGGCAGTTTAAAGAATGAAAAAAATAAACAGAGAGATTGAAGAGTTTTGAATGTTGAATGAGAATATCTAACTTCTGCTGGATCATGCTATTTTTCTGCATTTGAAGAAGCTGTCCGGACAGAGATCGTCTGGCCGTTTGAGGAAATTTCAACAGCCCCATGGTTATCTGTACGGTAAACTTCTGCTCCTATCCGTTTGTACCTTTCTAAGACCTCCTGGTTCGGAAAACCGTACGTGTTCCCGATGCCAGCAGAGATCACGACAATGCGGGGAGATGCTTTTTCGAGAAATTCTTCTGAACTTGATGAGCGGCTTCCATGGTGTGGAGATTTGAACACCTGGCTCTTGATTACTGAGAAATGCCCCAAGATTTCTCTTTCTGCGTTGATGCCGATATCCCCCGTAAGAAGGAATGTAGTCTTTCCGTATGTGAACCTGAGTACAAGAGAGTCGTCATTGAGGATTCGAGGAACGAGCAGCTCCCCTTTTTCAGGGTGGAGAACCTGGATTTTTACGTTTTTTTCTTGGTGTGCGTGGCCGCGAAAAAGTCTTTTTTCCAGTACAGAGTTTGGAAGAATTTTTTTAAACTCATTGTAATCATCGCTCTCTGTGGGACTGAAGGCCTCCCAGAATTCACGTATTTTAAAATTCTTAGACACGGCTTTAAGGCCATTCAAATGGTCAGGGTGAGCGTGAGTAAGGACCAAATAATCGATTTTTTTTATTCCTTTTTTCCAGAGGAAAGAAGACAAAACATTTTCGCCAATATCGAATGTCCCCTCCGGGAAACCACCTCCATCGACAAGCATTTTCCTTGTTCCTGGAAATTCGACCAGGATTGATTCTCCCTGTCCAACATCGATGAATGTAAACTTGAGGTTTTTAGAGAAGGAGGGAAAAGGATAGGTGATCAAGATAAAAAAGAAGAATAAGAAGCAGAGGATTAAGACTTTTTTTTGCCTTTTAAATTTTAAGGGAAGAAGCAGAAGATAGAGGAACAGAAAATACGCGATGAGTGTGATGAGGTGCGGCGAGGGAATTCTGTAAGATAGGAACGACAATCTGTCCAGAAGGTGTGAGGATTTAATGAGAAGATTTATGAAAAAGTTGATGCCCTGAGCCAAATGCCAGGAGAGGAAAGGACTGATGAGTGAGAGTGGGAGGAAGATATACCCTGAGGCCATGATCAGCGCGACCAAGGGCAATGCGGCAAAATTAAGGACGAGCGCAGAGAATGTAACCCTGTTGAAGGAGCTGACCACAAAAGGCAAAACTCCGAGCTGGGCTGTCAGGGAAAGAGCCAGGATTTCACTGATTTTCAAGGGGAGCCGGGGAAGGTATTTGATGATCCTGGGGAAGAAGAGAATGATAGTCAGGGTGGCTGAGAAGGTCAGCTGGAAACCCACATTAAAAAGACTGAAAGGATTGAAGAGGAGCAGGATAAAGGCACTTATAGAGATGGTGTTGATGAGGTTGACATTTCTCCAGATGAGCTTTCCCAGGAGAAAGGCAAGTGTCATGATTGTCGCCCTGAATACGGAGGGCCTCCCCTCCACCAGGAGGACATAAAACAGGAGAAAGATCATCAGAAAGAGATAGGAATGCCGGGTGGGAACTCTGACTAATTTTAAAAGAGAAAAGAGAAAAAATGAGAGAATAGCAATGTGGGCTCCGGATATAGCAAAGAGATGGTATACTCCTGATTTTTGAAGTGACAGGGTGACAGAGGGGTCCATCCTGCCCCTCTCTCCCAGAAGAAGGGCTTCGAGAACGGCTCCTTGTGGAGAGAGTGAGCGTTCATCATCGGCTGAGGGGAAGTGATCCTGGATTTTTTGTTGAAGCTTTTGGCGCAGGAGTGATAGAAGGCGGAGAGGAGAATAATTTTTTCCGTGTTCCAATCTTTCAACGAGAAGCGGACTTTTTGAGGTGGCTCTGTTGTGGATATTCTGGCTTTTTAGATAAACTATCATGGAAAATGTTTTAAAATTTCTGAAGCTTTGATGAGGAAGGAGACGCGCAGATATTTTGACCCTGTCGTGGACGAAGAGATTCTGCGGAGAGGGGAATTCGGAAGAATGGGGTACGGTGATCCTGAGGTTGCCTCTCATTTTATGCTCTTTGTTCTGATAAGAGACTTTCTCCACTTTCATGAAGAGAAAATCTCTGTCTTGACCAAGAGAGGGAGATTTATAAAGTCTTCCGGTAAAGTCGGCATAGGATATGAAATTCAATTTCCAAAGAGAATTTTCCTCGAAATTCTTGTTGGTGAGAGTGTGAAGACTTCCGCCAAAAAGCAAAGTTGCAAGGAGAATAAAAACAAAAGCCAATTTGTTTTTATGGATGGAGAAGAAAAGCCAGCCGCAGACAAGAGAGGCCAGCAGGGAAAGAACCCAGCTGAGCAGAGAAAGGGGTAAAAGAGAGGAGAACAGTATTCCTACGGCTAGGGACAAGACAAGAAAGAGAAAGGGGAAGCGCATTGATTTAGAGCGTGATCGTTTCGTTGAATGTGCCGTATGCTTCTCTCAGCAGAGAAGAGATTTCACCAAGAGTTGCCTTGACTTTGACGGCCTCTATGATGTGGGGGAGGAGGTTTTCTTCGGATTCTACAGCCCTTCTCAAAACGTCCAATCGGTCATTGACTTTCTGTTCTGACCGATCTTTTTTGAGAAGACGGAGTTTTTTGAGCTGTGTCAGTTCGATTTCTTTAGGAGGAGAGTAGAGATTAAAATGGATTTTCTCTTTCTTATCCTGGTATTTGTTGAGGCCAACGATAATCTGCTGATTG
>DAOVAM010000188.1 GCA_030671065.1 Candidatus Aminicenantota bacterium | reverse complement strand
TTGTGTAATTATATGGATAATCATTTCTTTTTCCAATACAAACTGCCTCTTAAATGGCATCCGCTTGAAAGAAGAGCCAGGACAATGATCACCGTCAGAAATTCGATTCCCTTCATAAAATTGCTGTTTGGTAATCTGTGTTTCGTCTTGATATCCCTCATCTTATCTTCCGCTTATTTGTAGATTCCATTTCAGCCTTAAAAAGAAAGCCGGTGAAATGAGAATAAATGATACACGTCCCAAGATGATCCTTTTATGAGTGATAATTGAAATTCATCCTTTCTTTTTTAATACGAGATTTCTCTGGTTTGAGTTTATTTGGACCTTCCTTTTTTCGTGCTTGCCTTGACAATAAGGCAAGATTCAGTTATAAAAATCTTTTACACAGCCACAAGGAGGTGAGCACAGTTGGCTTTTATCGTTATTGAAGATGGAGAATCGATCGAAAGCGCGCTCAGACGCTTCAAAAGGAAAGTCCAGCAGCAGGCTATCATCAAAGAGATCAAAAAGCACTCGATCTACTACAAGCCCGGAGAGAAAAAACGGATGAAGGCAGCTCAAGCGCGCAAGAGGATGCGCAGACGAATGAGGCGAGAAAAAGATTTTGAGTATTAAGTTATTTTCTTGACATTAACCGCAAAACCATCTTAAATTTAATCAATCATTCTCTCATAAGCAAGAATCGTGTTGGATATTGAGAAAATTCAGAATATAAAGAAACCTTCCTGGCTGAAGGTGAAATTTCCCTCCGAACACAATTTTTTTTATGTCTCCAGTATCCTGAAAAAGGAAAAGCTCCACACTATCTGCCAGAGCGCTCAGTGCCCCAACATCTCAGAATGCTGGTCAAAAAAGACCGCCACATTCCTGATACTCGGCAATGTCTGCACACGTGAGTGTTCATTCTGTGCGGTAAAAAAGGGCATCCCTACGGAATCTCCTTCAGACGGATCCTCTCAAGTCGCAGAAGTAGCTGCCCTGTTGGGACTCCGCTATGCTGTTATCACTTCAGTGACAAGAGACGACCTGCCCGATGGAGGAGCTTCAGTCTTTGCTGAAACAATAGATACACTGAAAGAGAGAATCCCAGGAGTCAAGGTCGAGGTTTTAATACCTGACTTTCAGGGTGATGAGATGGCCTTGGAAACCGTCATCCGTGCTCGACCCGATGTCCTGAATCACAATATTGAAACAACTGAGTCCTGCTATCCTCTTATCAGGAGACCGGTCGACAATTATAAACGGTCCTTAGGAGTCCTGCAAAAGGCTAAAGAACTGGGCGCTGAGACTAAATCAGGAATCATGGTGGGTCTCGGAGAAACCAGAGAAGAAATCACTCAAACCTTTTCTGACATAAGAGAGACCTCCTGCAGCCTCCTGACCATTGGCCAGTACCTTCAGCCCTCCAGATCCCATGTGCCTGTCAGAAAATACTATTCCCCGAGCGAATTTAAAGAGTTGAGGACAATCGCATTAGAATTTGGATTCAGAGATGTTGTGTCCGGGCCTCTTGTGAGAAGCTCCTACATGGCTCACAAAATGTATGATTCATTACAGGAAAAAGCGGTTTAAAATGCGTTATCTGATCTTTACTGATATTCATGGAAACCTGGAATCCCTTCTCGTCCTCCTCAAATTTGCCCAGAGAAGAAAGATCGATCATTACATTTTTCTCGGAGACCTGGTCGGGTACGGCGCAGACCCCAATGAAATCATCCAGAAAGTACGTGCCCTCAAACCTCTTTCCATAATCCGGGGAAACCACGATAAAGCTGTCTGCGATCATGACTCCATCCAGACCTTTAATCCGATTGCAGCGGCAGCCATTCATTGGACAAAGAAAAATCTCAAGAAAAAAAACCTGGAATACCTCTGCAAGATTAAAAAGGGACCGATCATTATCAATGACCATATCATGATCTGCCACGGCGCGCCGTTTGATGAGGACCATTACATCTTTGGCGAATTCGATGCTGCAGAGGCATTCGCACATGTCACTACTCCACTCTGCCTCTTTGGTCACACTCATTTCCCTTTTGTCTATACTGAAAAAGAACACATGGTGGATGGGACTTTCTTGACAGGAGACTCCAACGAAATTAAACTTGAGAAGGACATGAAGTACCTCATCAATCCAGGCTCAATCGGACAACCTCGAGACAGGGACAATCGTACGGGATTTGCCATCTACGACTCCGATACAAAAAAGATAAAATTCTATCGCTTGGAATATGAAATCAGAGAAGCCCAGAGAAAAATACTGGAGGCAGGCCTGCCTTCTGCTCTTGCCGAAAGGCTCGCTCTAGGGATCTGAGCAGAGCCTATGTTCTATACCATTCTTGATATCCCACCCGGGAAGATCTTCCTGGCAAAAACCGACAAGGGATTGAGCTTTGTCACTTTCATGAAGAACCAAGGCAAGTTCAAGGAAATTGAAGAAAGCTTTAAAAAAGAAGGAATTCCTCTTGAAGTTGACAACACGAAATTCAAGGTGGAAGAAAAGCTTTTTCAAAGATATTTTGAAGGAGAGAAAGAGGACTTCACATCCCTTCCTCTCGATTTCATCTCCGGCACTCCCTACCATAGAAAAGTCTGGCTAGAGGCGAGAAAAATTCTTTACGGCAAAACAGATACCTACAAATCTCTCGCTCATAAACTGAACCATAAAGGATACAGAAGTGTAGGCCAAGCGATGAACCGCAATCCCCTTCTTATCGTTATCCCCTGCCACAGAGTTCTCGGCTCTGACGGGAGCCTGACAGGCTTCGGACTGGGATTAAAATTCAAAGACTACCTCCTCAACCTGGAAAGAGGAGATACTCCCACCTAGACCTTCGGATTGGCATAACAATACAGGCAGCTGTGGGGACAGGACTGCGTGTAGCTTCCAATATCAATTGACTCAGTGCATCGGCATTCTGTGCGCTGGCTCCTGTCTTTTTTCTCCGAAACTTTCTCTTTTTCCGGATGAAGGCTTCTCAATACAGGACCATCTATACAGGATGATGGATGAATCCCGGAAATTTCAGAGAGAAAATCCTGGCTGCAGGAATAAAGACGCAGTTTCAAGCCCTCTGCAACCTGTACGAGAGCACGGGCCGCTTCTTTTTTTTCATCCTGAGAGGGATCGATATATTCAAACGCATGCTTTTCCGCACGCCTCACTGCTTTTCCATACCACTGCGCAAAACTGAACCTTATATTTTCGATACCCTGTGTGGCGAACTCAGGCGCGAGCTTCTCAAAACAAGACAGATTGGTCTTTACCTCTCCATCCTCTTTCCAGAAAACAACCGGATCAAAGCGGATGGATATTCTCTCTGGTGTTCCTGCTATTTCGACCAGTGAAGCCAGTTGAGAAAGCACTCTGGATGAAGAAGGAACACCTTTCTCGATGAAACTTCCGCCCAGTCCAGTGATGGTGAAATGAAAATAGAGCTGGTTGTATTTCTGAAGAGTTCCACACAAACTGTCTCTGTCCTCGATGAGATTGGAAAAATTTTTCGACCAGAGGACTACACTGTGCACTTCCTCGGGGCTTAAATCAACAGTATACGTGTGACCGGAAGGCCCGTAGACCTGCGCCCTCTCCTCCTTGAATGCCATTGAAAGCCATTCCGGAAAGAATGCCACTAAATCCGTCCTCCGAGATGCGCTGATGATCTTTTTCATTGTGCCTTGACAGCCGGCTGGAATGACTTTAGTATTTTAGCTGACGAACAAGGATCCCGCAATGTCAGTATTACGAGCCGAGCAACTCACCAAGAGTTTCAATCACAGGATCGTGGTCAAGGGAATGGATATCGAAGTCCGCTCTGGAGAAATCATAGGTCTTCTGGGAAGAAATGGAGCCGGGAAAACGACCACGTTCCAGATGATTGTGGGCCTCATCAGACCAGAAAGAGGAAACATCTTTCTCGATGATAAAAACATCTCCCGGTATTCAAGCCCTAACCGGGCGACAGCCGGAATCACATATCTACCTCAGGAACATTCTGTTTTCCTTAAAGCATCCGTCATGAACAACCTCATGCTCATCCTCGAGCTCCAGCCTCTCAAAAAAAAAGAACGTGGTGAAATAGCTCAAAAACTTCTGGAAGAACTGGGATTGAGCAGCATCTCAAAACAGCAAGCTTACAGCCTTTCCGGAGGCGAACGAAGGAGGCTTGAAATCTGCCGTTCACTCGTCCTCAACCCGAAATTCCTCCTTCTGGATGAGCCCTTCACAGGAATTGATCCATTGACCATAGTCGAGCTCCAAAAAATCATGATGAGGCTGAAAAAAAAGGGAATCGGAATCATCATCTCCGACCATAATGTCAGGGATACTTTAAAAATCGCTGACCGCGCCTACATCATTGACAGAGGCGAGCTGCTCATCCAAGGCGCTCCTCAGGAAGTCTCATCAGATGAGAGGGCAAAAGATAAATTTTTCGGGAAAAGGTTCAAGCTCGGGGATGAAGTGGAGTCCTCTATTCCCGGTAAAAAATAAAATCGCCCAGAGTCTCTCCAAGAAAAAGAACAAAAAAGACAAAGTAAACCAGAAGTAATATCAAATAAAAACCCACAACCTGCAACGTCGACACTGTGATCAATGAAAACAAAGTCACTCCGATCAAGAGAGAGGCCACCCAGAGGGCTAAAAGCCAGAAAATTGCCATGAAAAGAAAATCAAAAGTCCTGGATTTCAACCGCATCATGAAACGTGAAGGGGGACGCTTCACAGTAAT
>DAOVAM010000150.1 GCA_030671065.1 Candidatus Aminicenantota bacterium | reverse complement strand
CTTATTGTCTTTAAATATTTCCCAGAGATAAGGAGCGGTCTTTCGGCTGAGAGGTACAGTGAAGCTCTTTTTGGTCCATGGCGCTTTTCTCTGTGAGAGCTCTTCTTCCTTCGCTTCCTCTCCATCAAAAACGCTGTAGTTGAGTACGCACACGAGCTCTTCAACCGGGACAGGTTTGAACTCAAGATTTTGACCCATCATTTCCTTGAGGAGTGAACTTTCATCGCTAAATTCAACCGAGAGGGTTAGAACACCACCTGCCATCCTTTCCGTTTCCCCAGAGGGATCTGATTTAATGTAGACATATTTATAGAAAAAGAATTGAGGCTCTCCGTAGGCTTGGGTCAGTTCCAGTTTTGTGGGGACATAATAGAAAACGCTTGGAATGCTGTGGTCAGGGAAGACCATGATCTTGTCCCCGATCACTTTCCCTTTACTCAGCAAGGGATCAGCATGGATATGCACCTGCATTCCAGTCAGGACTGCAAGAAAAAGAATGAAGAAAAATGCTCTTTTCTTAATCATTCCTCCTCATAATACGCATAGACAAAAGGATCCGTGGCTTTTTTCCAGCCGGAAGAAACTCTTTTTCCAGTCCGCAGCAGCCACATGATGTTGTATTCATATTCCATGTTATTTGGTTCGTGAAAATAAAAATACTCCAAGTTCAGGGGTTCGCCTTTCCTGAGGACGACTTCTCTCTGGATTTCTTTTCCAAAATTGGCGTGCTTGAATTGTACGGCGATCCGTATGATTCCATTCTCTTCCAGATTCTCTTCTTCGGCTAAAACTTCAATAAAACGGTATTGATGAGGAGGGGCTAGAGTAATCACAGGTTGAGAAGTTTTTGTCCATTCTCCTGCCACTTCCAATCCTCCAATGTAACTCCAGATGGATTTATACTCGTACTCAAGCCACTTTTCAGTACTGTCCCCCTTCCTCCGGTAAGAAAAGGAAAGCTTATTGCCGCTCTCCGTAAATTTGGAGTTGTCGAATATCACATCGTTGGTCGATGCCTTCATATTCTCGTCTTCATATTCTTTTTTAAACGTTATCCCAGCAAAATTGATGAACTCTTTGAAGGTCTCCAAATCCTCACCATCCAGGATGACATGGATCGTCCGCTCCTCAAAAGTCGGATCATCCAGGTCAACGACGCCGAAAATCTCCTGATTGTTTCCATGTTTTTCGTAAAAATTCCCGATGTTTCCAGTTAAAGGGATCTCTCTCTGATCCCTTTTTCTCCTTCTCAAATCCACTGTGTATTTCCCGCTCATCTTCACTTTTTTCATGGAAAAACTGGCATGCGCCTGGCCGAACAGTTTCCCCAACCAGTTGCTGCCTGATTTTCCAGATGCCTTTCCCAAATCTTCGGTACTCACAGGCCTGGCTTCGAACATCATTTTGGTGAGAATGTTATAGGCTGTAGTCAACAGATCATCCATTTTCGTATCCTCACCCGTGACTTCGAGCACAATCGCTCCCGATTCTTTGAGATCATCAAAAACTCCCTGGATCTTAGCACTCGTAAAGAAATTTCCCACTTCAATATTAAATTCTTTATGATCATAGACTTTATCCCACTCAACTGTCAGCGAAGCTTCATAGGCCGGTGTTAAACCCTGGTATGTCATCACAAATTGAACCGACACATCAGAGGTGGGTCTCTTGAACGATTCCATCAGGAAAGTGGAGCCTTCTTCATTCAATGCAATAGAGACCGCAGCCTCGGCTCCAGCCAGCAGAGGTGCTTTCCCGGTTCCTGTGACTTTCCTCGTAAAGATTCCTCCTTCGCCCGCAGTAGAAGATATGATATGGAAGTCTCCTTTAGTAAAGGGAACTGGACCAATGATTATCCCTTCTTCATCGATTTTTCTGAGCTCTTGTTCTGCCTCTCTCAGGTCTTCATCTGTCAAAGCATAAGTGACTAAAAAATGAAGCACCCCTCCGGTAACTTCTTTTCCTGTGCGGACATACTGTAGAAAACTGAACTTAGGCGTTCCATCTGGCCAGTTCGCAATGCGGGGAGAAAGAGGCATATAATGGTAGCCATGTTCATCCGAATGATCTTTAAACAGCATGACATTTCCTGCCTGAATGGGTTCCGTATCGAGTAAAAGTTCTCCATGAGCAACACAAGCAATGACAAATAAAATGAATCCAATGAAAAGAAAGCGATTGAAAAGACGCATCATATTCTCCTTTCTAAAGACAAAAGAATCTTCAAATTCCTACAAAAGGCTGAGCATTAATTTTTAAAGCTCAGTACCATTCAGCGAATCTATTTGAACAGATTCGCAATATGAAAGACTCCGATCGTGAGGTCCAATGAATCCGATACAAATTCCCACTCAACGGATTCTGCGGACTCACCAGTCTTTGTTATTGCTTTGATCTTATAGCTGAACTCAAGAGGCTCCTGATCCGATAAGGGGAGATAGACAAGCACTGTGTCTAGAGGATTTTCCTTAGTCAGATCGACTGAATCAATCAAGCCTTCTTTCGGCTGAGGACTCAAATAAGGAGATTTGATTTCGACATGAACTTTTTCAATCTGAAGGGAAGTTTCATACTGGGAGGGATCAAAAACATTCTCGAGCACCTCTATGTTGATTTTTCGCATACGTTCAATGTAAGAAACAGCCTCGATCTTCCCCCAGATGTTATCCAGGCACTCCTGACAATCGAAATCAGGAGATATTTCGAGCCAGTAACTCTTCAAGTTATCTTTGAAAAATTGATTCACTTCCGGGTCTATATAAGTTTCACCTTCAGGAACATCGATCCCTGCTCTTTTTTTTGCTTCTTCTTTGAGCTTCTCTTCCGCTTCCCCCTTTAGAACATCCAGTGCTTGGTCAAAGAGCGACTTTTTTTTCGGCTTTTTCACCTCTTCACCCAGGACATTTCTCAACTCAGCCTTGAGCAATGGCTGTGGCGCCAGTTGAACGGTAATAGCCCCTTCTTCTCCAGGGGGAATGATGACCTCAGGATCGCATTTTAAGGCTCTATAAATCTCATTTCTATTTGCGAAACTGAAACGGAGGTTCACGTTTTCGACTTTCAGAGGAAAATCAGAAAAATTCTTTACATTATGGATAGTGAAAGTCGAATCTTTATTGTTAAAAGTGAAATTCACCTCATCGAGTGGAGAATGGAAGCTACCGACAAAATATCGCAATCCAACTTTTATGGGGATCTCTTTTTCTACAGCGGCTGATTTGATGTGCATCCCAGCAGTTAATCCCTCTTTTTCCATCAGAGGCTTCAATTCAGCTAAGCTTTCAGGCGTCATAGTGATGTTGATGGGCATCTCTCCTTCTAGAGAACCGAAAGAAGGGAATCGGATATCTTCAATCTGCCAGTCTCCCCATCCTTCCATGTCAATGATATTCGCCTCATCATAAGGTAGAGGCCTTAGAGAAACTCTCCCTCTGTATTTCTTTCTCACAGCTTCTTCCAGAATCTTCACGTCATCCGGATCAATATCCGCACTCAAAAAGAAAGTGGCTTTGATTTTTTTGTCTTGAGTCCAGACTGCATTGATCCTGTAACTTCCCAGGTCTCTACCTTTTATAAGATTGATCTCTTTTGGCAGAAAATAGTACACGTCTCTGTTCTTGTTATCCCGGTAGATATGCTCGGAAAGAGCTATAGGCTCCTCCACTGCGACGGGGCCGAGGTCCGTGATATCATGTTTTGGAGGCGGAGCTCCGACTGGCTTTACAATCAAGGGCTTCATTTTCATTAATTTCAGTGTGCTGGGTCTGATCATCGCTGTCTTCTGGGTTTGAGCAGGGGTTTGTCTAGCCAGTTGGGCTTGCTTGCTCACGGTTGCGGTGGCGAGAACAGAAGTGGTCACAATGCTCGCTTTCTCCCACACAGCCCAATCCTTGGTTGAGGAATTGCCTGCATTCACTCTCAGTTCTATTCTTAGCTTTTGATTCGCATAAGGCTTCAAATCCGCAGATATCTCATTCATTTTGCCATCATATTTTGCATGATATTGTATAAGACGACGTCCTCTTTTTGTCGCAAGATTATAAACAGAAACTTCAAACGTGGCGCCATCAGAACCCGTTGCTTCCTTACGGAATCCGACTTTTCCGGAAAACTTGGCATTCGCAGGGATATTGACATTATGAAAATACCCGATAATCAATCCTCCTTTTTTCCATTCAGGATGCGTCTGCAGAATATTTCTTGAGTATTTATTCCCATCCTCTAATGCAGCATTATTCACGTAGCGAACAGAACCCTTTTTCTCATTCCTTAAATCACTAAATCTCACTTTAGTGGTTGTTGGGACAACATTAAGCGGGAGAGGCTTATTCACCCAGGTGGCAGAGCGCGCTTCCTTTATTAAATCATACACCTCTTTACTCGAAACTTGACCAGGAAGATTAACCAACAGAGCTATGAAAAGAATGCCCATGAAAAGAAATAAGTGCGATCTTTTGTTTGATAACACAAAGGTTTTCATTGTTTCCTCCTTTTCCAAACTCATTAAAAGCTAAACCAATTATCTATTTTAAACTGTGTGAAATTAATAATTTTCTATGGAAATGGAGTACAGACTCAGAAAAATCCCTTGCTCCCGTGTGATCGTATAAATTCTTATCTCCACTTATTTTCTTCTAGACTGCTTCTAAATATAGAAATTGTTACCTGAAATGTCAATCAAAATCGGCGCGATATCTTCTTTTCTAATCTGCAGAGATACATATGATCTCTTTAGTGTAACAGGTATCGAGTTCAGAAATTTTCTGATAAAGCCTGTATTATTCCTTGAAAAGAAAAACAAAGTCACTGACAATAGAGGAGGAATGATTTCGAATGGGGGAACAGAGACCTGATGCATCAAATTCCATAAAATGCTATTGAGGAAAACAATGAAAGACTGGATTGGCGTAATACTTGTTTCTTTGTTTATCAGTTTCTTGTCCGTGCCTGCTCAGACACAGGTGGATTCAGACATGAGTGAACTCATAGCTCAAGCTGAAAAATTCGTAGGATTGTTGACAAGGGGAGAATTTTCCAAGGCAGTAGAAGATTTTGACAGCGTCATGACCAAAGCCATGCCTGAGGAAAAACTCAAGCAGGTGTGGGAGACAGTGTTGAAAAAGGCGGGTCCGTTCAAAAAACAAAAAGGAACGCGTACAGAAACACTGCCAAAGTTTGATATCGTTTACGTCACCTGTCAATTCGAGAAAGGTCCTCTTGATGTCAAAGTCGTCCTCAATAGAGAAAAACAGATCACAGGACTCTGGTTTGTCCCGACTCAGAAAGAATACACTCCCCCTGGTTATGTCGAACTGAATTCTTTCAAAGAAAAGGACGTTGTGATCGGGCAGGAGGACTGGAGGCTTCCGGGCACTCTGACCATTCCTGACGGAAAAAGCCCCTTCCCTGCTGTCGTTCTCGTCCACGGATCAGGTCCGAATGACCGAGATGAAAGCATCGGGCCCAACAAGCCATTCCGGGATCTAGCCTGGGGACTGACCTCTCAAAAGATTGCTGTTCTTCGCTACGAAAAAAGAACAAAAATTCACAGTCAAAAGCTTATTCGCTTAAAGGGGAAATTTACGGTTAAGGAAGAGACAATCGACGATGCCTTGGCTGCAGTGGAACTGCTCCGCGGAATCGAAGGTATCAATGAACAAAAAATATTTGTCCTCGGCCATAGTCTTGGGGGAATGCTGGCTCCGAGAATCGGGATGCATGACTCAAAAATTGCCGGACTCATCATCATGGCTGGA
>DAOVAM010000154.1 GCA_030671065.1 Candidatus Aminicenantota bacterium | reverse complement strand
GAGCCCTTCTGAAAAAGCGGTTTCCAGGCCCAAATGGATTCCTTTCTTAGTGTGTTTTATCCCGACTAAGCTCAATCCTGCAAAAGGCTGGATGAAATTTTCAAGCTCTGAATCAAAAGAGGCCAGGGGAACAACCTTGTTGACCAGTCCGATTTGCTCTGCCTCTTCAGCTTCGAGGATTTTGCCTGTGAGAAGGATCTCTGAGGCCTTTTTTGTTCCTATGAGACGAGGCAATATCAAAAGAGCGACAGGAGCAATGGCAGAGAGTTTTATTTCCGGTTGGCCGATTTTCAGGTTATCCGCTGCGAAGATCATGTCGCAAAAGAGGGCCACTTCACAACCTCCACCCAGGGTTAATCCTTTCACTGCAGCCACTGTCACTTGGTCAATTTTAGACAGATGCCGAAAGATGTCGTGGAAGACATGGAGCATTTCCTCGACTTTGTCTTTTGTGTGCTCGGTGACGTCCACTCCAGCAGAGAAGGCTTTTTCCCCGAAGCCGGTGATGACCAGAACTTTCACTTCGGTGTTTCCAGCTAAAGAATTGAGAGCAGTGTTTATTTCCTTCATAGTCGCAATGTTCAGGATATTCAGAGGAGGGCGGTTGATAGTCAGGAAAGCCTTGTCTTGTGTGGCTTCAAATGTGATGTTTTCGAATTTATTTTGATCCATAGTGCACTTTTTATAAAGTCTTATGAATCAACATGTTTCCCTGGAATTTATAGAAGTAATACATATCACCTGAGCCTGTTTCTGTCAACTCTTTTGGCAATAGGGGCCGTTCCCCAAAAAATCATATTTAAAATTAAAGGAGGTTTCTTGACTTGGTAGGACTATATTGTTATTTTGGTATTCTTACAAAGGGAAATTTCTTGTTGACTCCTCACCTTAGGAAAGAATCACCTTAATACATGAGAGGCCTTTCTGCCTTTTTTTGATGGAGGGACGATGAGCGAAGAAAAACCAAGAAAGATCAAAAAAATCCAATCCACTGGACACATGAGGAAGATAATGGCGGATTATTTCTATGAGCTGGACAGCGCAGCGAAGGAAGGTTCGCCCAAAGTGGCGTGGTGTTCCAGCGTTGGACCTGCTGAACTCCTGTTAAGCCTGGGATTTGTCGTCCATTATCCCGAGAATCACGGGGCTGTTTTAGGCTCTACTCGAAAAGCCATGGATTATATTCCTGTGGCCAATGCCGTAGGATATTCACCGGATATCTGTTCCTACCTGACCAGCGATGTCGGGGCCTTTATGAAGAACGAGACGCCTTTATCACGAGCTTATGAAGGAATTGAAGGTGTTCCTAAACCTGATGTCCTTGTTTTTAACACCAATCAATGCCGCGATGTTCAGGACTGGTTTAACTGGTATTCCAGGGAATTAGGCGTCCCAGCGATCGGGATCTCCACGTACCGGAATATTGCAGAGATCAAGGACGAGTATCTCCAGAGCATAGTCAAACAGATCGAGGATTTAATACCGACTCTAGAAAAAATATCCGGCAACACATTCGACATTGATAAGTTCCGGGAGGTCCTTTCCCTTTCCAAAGAATGCACCGTCATGTGGCAAAAAGTACTCGAAGCGAATGCAGCCATCCCGGCTCCCATAAGTTTTTTCGATGAGACAATTCATATGGGGCCTGCAGTCGTTTTGAGGGGATCTTCTCAGGCAGTGGAATATTACAAGGTGCTTCTCAAAGAGCTTGAGGAGAAAATTGACAGTAAAGATGGAGCTGTCGATGCAGAGAAATTCCGTCTCTACTGGGAAGGAATGCCCATCTGGGGGAAGCTGAGAGACTTGGCTGAGTTCTTTATCGACTTGCGGACAGCTGTAGTCGCCTCGACTTACTGCAACAGCTGGATTTTTGATTCCTTTGACCCTAAAGATCCTTTCATGAGCATGGCCCGGGCCTACACTGAGATATTCATCGTCAGAGATGAAAGCTTTAAAGAAAATTACATCGAAGAGATGGTCAATGACTACAAGATCGATGGGATTCTTTTCCATGACTCCAAAACCTGCCCGAATAACTCCAATAATCGCTACGGAATGCCAGAAAGACTCGAGAAAAAATTGAAGATCCCCACAGTCACAATAAACGGTGACCTGAATGACCTGCGCTGTTATTCTGAGGAGCAGGCAAAGACCAATATCGAAGCCTTCATCGAACAGTTAGAGTCACGATAAAACGGACATTGTCACTACTATCTTACAAATAAAAGAATAACGTATTTATAATGGAAAGATTTATATAATAAAATATGAGATTGCCACGCTTTGCTCGCAATGACAAGGAAGGTGAGATTGCCACGCTTTGCTCGCAATGACATTATTGACTGAGAAAGGACATAACATTCTAAGCTAGATTAAAAACTCTGTTGAATCGAGTTTTTTTAACCGAAAATTAATAATGAATCATTTTGCAGGCGTTGATGTCGGGGCCTCTACGACCAAAACCGTCATAATCGATAAAAATAAAGAGATTCTGGGGTATTCAGTCGTAGACTCTGGTGCAGATTTTGAATCTGCAGCGGAAAAGGCCTTTGCAGAAGCAAAAAAACAGGCAAGAAAAAAAGCCGAAGATAAATACTCTGTAGTATCCACCGGTTACGGAAGACGTAACGTCACCTTCGCCAGTGATACTAAAACTGAAATCAGCTGCCATGCCAAAGGAAGCTTTTTTTATTTCCCAAAGGCTCACACCTTGATCGATATTGGAGGACAGGACAGCAAGATCATCAAAGTCGATCGTTCAGGGAGAAGAACGGGTTTCAAGATGAACCGAAAGTGTGCGGCAGGTACAGGCGCCTTTCTTGAAGAGATGGCCAATCGTCTCAAAATCAAGCTAGAAAAGCTGAATCAGCTTGCGGAAAAATCGAAGAAATACGTTGAGATCGGAAGCTACTGCACAGTGTTTTCCGCCACTGAGATCCTGACGAAGATAAGAGAAGGGGTGGAGGTGGAAGACCTAGTTAGAGGAGTTTTTTATTCGGTTATACAAAGAGCACTCGAAATGGACCCATTAGAGGGAGATATCGTCATGAGTGGGGGAGTGGTTGCTCATAATCCTTTTTTTGTCGGTATGTTTGAAGAAAAGCTGGGAAAGGAGATTTTTGTTCCTCCCCTTCCACAAATGACAGGTGCTTTTGGAGCTGCTTTATACTCATTAGAAAAAAAAGGAGGTTAACATGCTTGATGCGTTATTTAAACCAAGATCAGTCGCCATTATAGGAGCTTCGAATAATCCCTTGAGCATCGGCCATATTGTCATGCAAAACCTTCTTGACCACAATTTTAAGGGTCCCATATATCCGATCAATCCCAAGTCTAAGTTTATCAAGAGTTTTAGAGCGTACACGTCTGTGTCGGAGATCCCAGATGAAGTTGACCTTGTGAACATCTCCATTAAGAATACTCTTGTTCCGTATGTCCTTGAAGATTGCGGCAAGAAGGGAGTGAAGTTTGCGATCGTTCATACGGCTGGTTTTAAAGAAGTGGGGGAGGAAGGACTGCAGCTGGAAAAGCAGATCGTCGAGATCGCCCACAAATACGGAATGAGAATTTATGGTCCCAATTCTCAGGGCATTCAGAATTCCGATCCTTCAGTCTCCGTGTATGCCAATTTCACTTTTGTTCCCATGAGTCCGGGCAACATCTCCATAGTTGCTCAGAGCGGAGGAGTTGGAGAGACTCTGAAGCTGCACCTCTACCGCATCGGAAAAGGAATCAGGATGTATTCCAGTTTCGGCAACGAAGCGGATGTGAGCATGAATGAGATCATCGATTATTACGGCCAGGATGAGGAGACAAGAGTCATCATGGTGCATATTGAGACGATGAAGGATCCTGAAGGATTTCTCGAAGTGGCCAGCCGGATCACACAGAAAAAACCCATTCTTGCATTGAAGACTGGAAAAACGTCTGAGGGGACGAAAGCGGTTGCTTCTCACACCGGCTCTTTGATCGAACAGGAGACCATAGCAGACGTGATATTTAAAAAGAGCGGTGTCCTTCGCTTTCATTCCCAGGAAGATATGATTGATGCGGCTGTCGCTTTTTCCCACCAGCCTGTTCCCAAAGGAGACAGGGTTGTTATCGTGACCAATACGGGTGGCCCGGCGATCATTGCAGTGGATGAATGTATATCCGCCGGATTGAAACTGGCCAAGCTGAGCCTAAAGACAATAAATACCCTGAAAAGGCTCGTGTTCCAGGAAGCGATCGTCTCTAATCCTGTCGATGTTGTGGCGACAGCCGGACCCGAACAATACGGAGGAACAGTCGAGGCGCTGCTCAAAGACTCGAACATTGATTCGCTCCTGCTCGTCTTTGTCACAGCCCCATTTGTCGACTGTGAGGGAATTGCCCGCAAACTTGGGGAACTTGGACGGAGTTCCACAAAGCCGGTCGTCTGCCAGGTGATGACTATCGAAAAATGGGCAGAAGTCATCCGCTTGATCCGGGAAGGGGGGATTCCTGTGTATGATTTTGCTGAAACAGCGGCTCGAGCTCTTTCAGCGATGACCAGATACGGGCAGTTTATCCAGAAGATGAAACCTGACTTCAAGAAATACAGAGTCGAGAAGAAAAAAGCCGAAGATATTATCAGGGGTCAAAAGGGGAAGGATAAATTCTTGCCCCAGGACGTGGTGTTTGAGCTTCTCCAACGCTACGGGATTCCGGCGGTCAAAACCGTGAGAATCAATAAAGAGGAACAACTCGAGAAGGCTGCGGAGAAAATCGGATACCCGCTGGCGCTCAAAGTAGATTCAGAAAAGGTCGTTCATAAATCGGACGCCGGTGGTGTGGCGCTTGACCTGAAAGATAAAAAAGAGCTTATCGCTTCATTTAGAAAAATGGCCAGAAAGTTCGCCCAGTATAAGCCCAGCTTCATCGTCCAGAAATATATGGTTGAGGGCAAGGAAGTGATCATGGGAGCTAAAGCGAATGAAGGCCTTCAGCCCACCCTCATGTTTGGTTTGGGCGGAGTTTTCGTGGAGATCCTGAAAGATGTGCAGTTCAGATTGGCTCCCCTCTCATCCGAAGATGCCCTGGAGATGATTCGTTCCATCAAGGGATATCCTATTCTTGAAGGAGCAAGAGGAGAAAAAGCAGTGGACACGGACAAGCTGATCGAGATCCTGATCCGGCTTTCCCAGCTGGCTTCTGATTTTCCTGAGATCAACGAGATGGACCTCAATCCCGTCTTTGCCTTGGAGAGAGGCAAAGGAGCAGTTGTCGTTGATGCTCGCCTGCGCATCATCCGATGAAATAGGGAACGGTCCCCAATTTTTCACTAGCGAAAGAGCATGAACTGGATTCCTTTAAGTATTGTATGTCTTTACATCGTTCTCCTCTATGTCATTACATGGATAACACGGCGCCTGAGCCGAGGAGGGATGATTGGCTATCTTCTGGCAGGCCGGAACCTGCCTTTCTGGGTGGTGGCTCCGTTGCTCGCCGGCCTGGCTGTTGGAGGTGCGTCTACTATCGGAGTGGCAGAGGGCGCGTACACGAATGGAATATCGTATGGCTGGTACAATGCAGCATGGGCTGTGGGAGCGATCCTTGTGGGTCTTATTGCA
>DAOVAM010000255.1 GCA_030671065.1 Candidatus Aminicenantota bacterium | reverse complement strand
ATGGGCCTGCGCTTAAATAGAAATACCGATTGATGCTGCACATAGTCGATTTGAGTTAGCTATGTTATAAAAACATGAGCATATAATCAAGTGAAGTGGCCTCAAATCCTTATTTTATTCTTTCAGTCGATAATAAAGACTTTTACTCCTGATTCAGTGTAGGCGCGGTGGGGATTCTCTTCATCATCCGAGGTCTGGAAACTCATCCCTGCCGTGAGCTTGAATTTCTGTCCGTCTTTCAAGTCGATGCCCAATTCTCCTTCCAACACGAGTAGCACATGGCCGCGGGGACACCAGTGATCGGAAGCGAATTCAGTCGAATACTCGACCATCCGGACACGAATATTCCCTGCTTCAAAAGTTCTCCAGAATGACGTTCCCGTCTCCCCCTTATGCTCAGTTCGCGTTTCCTTATCCCAGTGTGTCAATGTGAACGGCACATCTTTTATTTGCATGATATTCTCCTTTTTCAGAGTGATTTATTTTTGTGATTTTTCCTTTTTGAGCTGCTCCAGCCTTTGAGCGGAGAGCTTGTCTTGGGGATTCAGTTCAAGAGCTTTTTCAAGGTTTTTTACAGCAAGTTCTTTATTTCCCTCGATCATGTAGCAGTATCCCAGATTACTGTAAGCGTACCAGTACTGGGGATAAGTTTTGGCGCACAGATCAAAAACCTCTATGGCTTCCTTGATTTTTTTGGCTTTGATGAGTTCGTATCCCACAAGATTGTAAACGCGTGCAGGGACAGGCATCTCATATCCGAATTTTTCACTAAGAGCCTTATAATGCTCTTGGATTCCATCAATACCTTTTTGAATCAAAGCTTCTGTAACTCTCCAGTCCATGTACAGAGCTTCGAGTCCGTTGTAGATGCTTTTGTGTGTTACGGAGAAATGGTCCTCCTTCCTCATGTATGTGTACTTCCACTCCAGGTCCTCAGGTGCTTTATTCTCGAGTATTTGACAGAAGACTTCGAGGCGAGGCACGTAGCTGGCTTCGTTTCCGAGAGTCATATAAAGGAATTTCTTCAGGGATGTTTGATTCTCCAGAATAGCCGGAGCAATATTCAATACATACCCGTTGTCATACCCCAAACCAGGGCTTATGACGATATAGGCATGAAAAAGGTCCGGCTGGGTCAATAGAGTGTTTATCGCAAACATTCCGCCTAAGGAATGACCCACCAGGATTCTGTAGGGATGAGTCCGGTAACGACTGTCCACATAAGGAATTACTTCCTCCTTGATGAACCTTAAAAACCTTTCGCCTCCGCCGCTTGTCGGCCGGCGCTGAACCTTTGTTGGAGTAAAATCCCTGTTCCGGTCAACATTTGGCAGGGCGACAACGATCATCGGAGGAGCTATTTTTCTTGTGAAAAAAAATTGGACTATTCCTGTGACATTGTGAAAATGGGAATCCCCATCCAATAAATACAGGACAGGATAATATGTTTGAGCTTGATCGTACCCATCAGGCAAATGGATTAATAGGATGCGCTCTTCGTTCAACACCGAAGAACGAATCTTTATTGCCTTCCCGATAACATACTCCTGGACACTTTCCTGGGCTGGGAGAGGGATATGAATGGCAAGAAAAAGTAAGGCTGTAAGCATTATGAGTGTCTTCGATATGGCTCCAAAGATTTCTTTCATTCTTCCCTCCAAAACAAATCTATTTTTTTTCTATGGGGATGGATGGATCACGAGTGTCTATCATTGTGAGCTAATTTTGTTGGTTCTCTTCCAGATAGCATGGGTAAAATACACGGGAATGGAAGAGAATCATTTTATTTTCTTTAACGGGATATTTTCCACTTGCATATGGGGAATCATCAGGATGATGAATTCAAGAGCGATCACAAGATTGTATAAAGAGCGTGTAAAGAGAGCAAAGCCGAAAACGGCCATCCAGAATCCATAATCTTCCGGATTTTTGATGGATTTGTACAGGGACCTATTAACGATCGGGACATTGTTCTCGAAAAAATTCAGGCCGAAAGACCTTTTGATGCCTAATAACTTGAATCCCCCGGTCGCCATTACCAGTCCAGAAATCCATAAAACAAGCCCGGCATATTTCAAAACACTGTTGTGGTGAAAAAAAGGGTGTTTCTCAAACTGGAGGAGAACGATAAGCCCGAATGACAACACCCAGAAAAATCCGGTAATAATCATATGAATCGTAAATGCACGTGAACCGAACCACTTGCTGAATTTTTGCCCCTTCAACTGGAGGATAAAAATCAGCAATTCGACAGACACAGTCAGGAATACAGATATTATAGTGAGAATGAATAAGGTCGAAGTCAAAAGTCTGATTCCTTTTGTTGTTTCGAGAATTCTGACTCGATTTTATCTAATTTTAGCAAACTAAAACTCAAGCGTTAATGAAAATATACTTCTATCGGCTAATCATCCATCCCGCGAGGAAACTCTTCTTTTTCCTATAAACAGCATCTCCAAAATCCTTCATAAAATTCATCTCTTCATCTGAGAGAGGTCCACGGCGCACCGCTTTAAGGTTTTCCTCCAACTGTTTCAGGCTGGTGGGGGATGTCAGGCAAACATGGACGTAGGGATTAGAGAGGGCGAATCTATAACACAGGCCAGCATCGGGAACCTTCTTGGCTTGAGGCCAGCTTCGCGGCCTTTTCAGAAGATAGCGCCAGCATGTCGCGGTGTAACTCACTACACCGGGACTATGTTTTTTGAGGACGGGGAATACATCCTTCTCAGCTCCTCGATGGACTGCATTATAACGCATCATGATGACATCGATTTTTCCTTCCTCGGCCAGCTTGCCTGCAAATTTGCGGTTATGCGTGGAGATTCCTACAAAACGGATTTTCCCTTCTTTTTTAAAACGGTAGAGCTCCTCTCTTGTTTCCTCTTTAAACTCCCGTTCCTTCAGGACTCCGAGGAAATGGAAAATGTCGATGTAATCTGTGTTTAAAGTCCTAAGCCGTTTCTCAAGGGTGCGGCGCAGGTTCGGATGACCGTAGATGAGGTTATACGCGCCAGTCGCGACCACATAATTCTCTCTTTTCGATTTAAGCACATCCCGAAGCACCTTGATCATCTGAGTATCGATGTTAAACCAGAAGAAATAATTCATCCCCTCATCGATGGCCCTGTAGACAGCCTTTTTCCCC
>DAOVAM010000076.1 GCA_030671065.1 Candidatus Aminicenantota bacterium | reverse complement strand
TCCAGCCCATCCTTTCCGGGAAGCTTGACGTCCAGCAGGACAAGATCCAATCCCACTGTTTCCTCCAGGATATCCAGAGCTTCTTCTCCGTCAGATGCTTCGATAAAGTTATAGTTTTCGTATTCCAGAATCATTTTAAGGGATTTCCGGATGTTTTCCTCATCATCTACGACCAAAATCTTTGCTTTTTGAGGATTCTTCATTTTTTTCATTCCTTATCCAGGTTTGGCTTTTAAAATCCGAAATATTTTCCGGTTCAACTTTATAGGGCTCAATTCTATACTTATTATCCCAAAAATCTCCATTTTTGAAAAGCCTGCAAAAGCATCCATATTTTGTGATGGAAAAACTAGGCCAGAGTCTCAGGAAAGATCAGGCTGGGTGCATAAAAAACACGCAGGCTTTGCCCTAGCAATATCAGTACCCAAGCTCTGCGAAGGCTTTTGTATGGAAAAAACCGTTTGAAGGCGGAGCGGGCACGGTTCCTCTCCCAAAGGGAGAGGAGAGCGAAGCCTGAAACCGAGCATCTTTTGCCTCGCTGGGGCAAAAGATGCGTGTTTTTGAATACAAAAGCCGGAGCTTCCGGTTTTCAATGCAGTTAATATGATCTATAGCACATCTTGTTATCATGGTTTTGGGAATGATTCCAAAGCCTGCCTTCGCCTTGTCTCCTCTATGTCTATGGTGTAAAATTAAAATAAGATGAGAGGCATATATAAAATCTCTGTATCTTTTTTTATCTTAATCCTGCTTTCCACGCATTTCTGCGCTGCTCAGGATGAAACCCCAACCAAACAATTCGAGTTGAAGAATGGATTTAAAGTTTTCCTTTATGAAAAGCACACACTTCCCTTGATAAACTGTGCGATCGCTGTGAACCTTGGAACAAAGGACGAGTCGGACGAGACGAGTGGACTGGTCCACATTCTCGAACATTACATTCTCTTTAGGGGGACTGAACTCAGAAGCGGTACTCAAATCAGTCAGGACATCCGCCGCCACGGCGCGCATTTCAATGCCTACACGGGGCTTGACCTGGCTGTGTTCGTGATATCTCTTCCTTCCAAGCACACAGAATTCGCTCTTAAAAATCAAAAAGAAATTCTGTTTAATCTGAAGATCACTCAGGAAGAGCTCGATGAGGAGAAAAAAGTGATCCTTGAAGAAGTGAGCCAGGTTCAGGATGATCCCATGAGATATGCGGCCTCTCTCGTCTATCAAAACCTCTTTAAGGATCATCCTTACCAAAAGCCTGTCTACGGAAAAAAAGAGATCATCGAAGCCGCAACTGTGGAGCAACTGGAGAAATTCCATCAAGACTTTTTTATTCCCCAAAACTGTACTCTGGCAATAGTGGGAGATTTTAAAATCGATGAGATGGAAAAAAAAGTCAGAGGCACCTTTGGGGATTTAGACAAGGGAACGGCAACAGCTCGAAGTTATGAAAAGGTCCATTTTTTAGAAAAAAACGTGGATGTCAAGCACGAAATGGATGTCAACCAAGCCTATCTGGTGTTCGGTATGATCGGCCCTGATTTCAATCATCCTTCCCAATACGGTATTGATATCCTGAGAGAAATTCTCGCCGGCGGAGTGAATCCAATACTCAACGCGCGTCTAAGAGGGAGAAGAAACCTGATCCACAACACCTGGATGCAGCATGGAACCTTTAAATACGGAGGTGCGATTTTTATATACATCACCTTAGACCCAAAAAACATTTCCCTCGTAAGAAGAGAAGTGATCAACTTCCTTAAAGATGCTAGAAATTTTAATTTCTCGAAAGAAGATTTCGTCGGAGAATCTCAACTTTATGCTCTGGATTATTTAGAAAGCGCCAAAAATCAAATCAAATTCAAGTATCATCGTTCTCAAGAAGAAGGCCTTTTGATCGCCAGATCACTCGCCAGGTATCTGCATCTGAATGAGATTCCAGACCGCGGAGGCTATCTCAAAAACATTGAAAAAATCAGTTCTTCAGATTTGAGGAAGGTGACTGGTGAATATTTGAGTAAAGGGAGGTATGTGATCGTCACGGTGCTCCCAAAAAAGAAAAAATAGGTGGAAATCATCAGAACAAAATCACGAAAAATTCTCTTCAGTAGCACTGTTTCACTGTGTTTTTTGTTTTTTCTTCTTTATCCGGTTTATCCCGGCCAGGAAGCATCTCTTGCGAAGATGCAGATCAAGAAAAAAACTCTGGAAAACGGCCTCTCTCTGATCTACCAGAAGGATACATCCTCTTCGATCACGGTGATTCAAATCCTGATCAGAGGAGGACAAAGCGCTGAGCCTGAGAACAAGCAAGGTTTGGCCTATCTCACCACACGCCTCGCATTGGAAATTCCGGATCAGATAACCGCTCAAGACTTAATGAGCCAGGCTTCACAAGTGTCCACGTTGTGCCAGGGAGATTACTCGCTCATCAATATCACAAGCCTCTCAGAAAATCTCGATGAGACTTTAAATACCATATCCCAAATCATCCTCGATCCTTTGTTTTCATCAATAAGAATTGATTTCATCAAAAAACAGATGGATTACAGGAAAAATATGCTGGAAGATGATGCCATCAATGTCGGACGGATTGCAGCTTTGGAAAAGCTATTCGCAGGCACGAGTTATGGAGGATCTTTCTTGGGGGATAAGGAATCTTTAAAGGCTGTAAAAAAGAAGGACATTAAAAGCTTTTATGATACTCACTTCAATGCCGGAAATATCATTGTTGCAGCAATATCAGATATGGAAGAGGAGGCTCTCTGCAGAATCATCGAGAATTCTCTTACAAAATTTCCTCCCGGAAAGGTCGAGGATGTGAATCCGATAACAGGCTCTCTACCAGAAAATCTAGACATTTATATCGAAAAGGATACGCAGCAGTATTTCATCTCCCGTGCTTTCCTATTGCCAGAAGTCACGGCAAAAAATTATACTCTTTCTTATATGGTCGAAAATCTTCTTGGAAAAGGAGTCAACTCCAGGCTCTGGGCTCTCCGGACTCAACAGAAACTCGCCTACATTGTCAACTCAAAAGCCACACAGATGAAATTCGGAGGCCTTTTGGAAGCCTATCTTGAAACAGGCAAGGACAAAAAAGAAACGGCTCTCGAGGCTCTCAGGACAGTCATGAACGAGCTTTATGAGAGTGGAATCACCGGGGAAGAATTAGAGGTCACAAAGACCTTTTCCAAAGCGTCCTTTCTAAGAGATAACGAGACAAAAACAACACGGACCAGAAATCTTGCCTCATTCGAGGCTTTAGGCCTTGGCTTCACATTCCTCGATAGATTCTCTGAAGAAATTGATGCCGTATCCCTTGAAGAGATCAATGCCTTCATCAAGGAGTTCCTGGATCCTGAAAAAGGCGTGGAAGTGATCGTCGGACCTGAAGAAGAGGATCATGAGGTCTGATCCCAATTAATCTGTGGCTGCTATTTCCTCGACTTCTTCGGGAGTCTTGGGAATGGTTTTCCCTATGACTTGGTGCCCCTCCTCTGTTACCAACACATCGTCTTCTAACCGGACACCGCCGAACTCTCTGTAATCCTCGACTTTCTCATAGTTGATGAACTGAGTGAATTTGTTCTCCCCTTTCCATTTATCGATCAACGCCGGGATAAAATAAACGCCTGGCTCCACAGTCACCACATAGCCGGGTTGGAGTTCTTTGGCAAGCCTTAAATAGGCAATTCCAAACTGATCACTCCTTTTGATGTTCTCATCATAGCCCACATAATCTTCACCCAGATCTTCCATATCATGGACATCCAATCCCATCATGTGACCGAGCCCGTGGGGGAAGAATAAGGCATGGGCGCCCTCATTCACAGCCTCATCCATATCGCCCTTCATCAATTCCAGTTCTTTCAGCCCTTCAGCTATAGTTTTGGCGGCTTTGAGATGAATATCTTTGTTCTTGATGTCCGGTCGAATCGATTGAATGGCTGTTTCCTGGGCGTTGAGTACGACCTCGTATATTTCTCTCTGTTTTTGAGTAAATTTTCCACCGACCGGAATCGTCCTTGTAATATCTGCCGCATAATGAAGCGCTGACTCTGCTCCGGAATCGTTGACTAGCAGTCGTCCCTCTTTGAGAACATTGCCGTGATAATGGTTATGCAAGATCTGTCCGTTGATTGTTAATATGATCGGAAAAGAAATGTTAAAACCGGATGAAAGGGCAATTCCTTCTATCTTTCCTGCAATTTCTTTTTCATAAATCCCCGGTTTCGCCATCCTCATGGCAGTTGTGTGCATTTCAAGGGTGACGGCATGAGCTATTTCTATCTCATCGACCTCTTCCTTTATTTTAACTGATCTCTGGGCTACCACTGCTGTGATCAGTTCAACAGATGCATTTTTCTTAGCCTCATCTGAATCCATTCCTAGTAACCGGCTGAGTTTCAATTCGGTCTCGGGCCGGTAAGGAGGAAGATAATGGATTTTTTTCCCTTGTTGAATAGCTTGTTTGACTGTTTCTTCCAGCTTATCCAGAGGAAAAGTTTCGCTGACGCCAACCTCCCCTGCTCTTTCTTTCATTGAAGGTTGAAAGCCCATCCAGATAATATCCTCAATATCCACATCATTCCCGAAAATGATATCCCGGTTTCCATCAATATCAATGGCGCCTACGAGAGATGGAAAATCGAGTCCGAAAAAATAGAGAAAAGAGCTGTCCTGTCTAAAACGGTAAGGATTTCCAGGATAGTTCATCGGAGATTCCTCGTTCCCCAGGAACAGAATCAGCCCAGACTCGAGTTGTTCTTTCAGACGGTTTCTTCTTTGGGTATAAATTGCAGAATCAAACATGGGATTACTCCTTGTCTTTAATTTTTCATCGGTAGGATACTTGATATATCAATCCTTCGCCGAGAAATCAACTTAAAAAACAAAAAAGGCTAAAGAGATTCCTGCAAAAAAAGGGGTCGCACCCCAACATTCGACATTTCTTATTGAGGATTTTTATCAATAGGACTTTTCTTTGGTGTCCATGAAGGTGAAAAGATAAGAAAAATGTTTAATGTTAAGACCTGTCCCCTTCAGCTTTATTAATATGGAGAAATGTTAAATGTTAAGACGCGACCCCTTCAGACGATCCCTTTAGAAGGATTGGTGTTCTGTTCGTTTGATGATCTCGTTTTGAAGGTCGGCGTTGATATCCACAAAGTAATCACTGTAGCCAGCCACCCTGACGATAAGGTCCCGGTATTTCTCAGGATGCTTCTGGGCCTTGCGAAGAATGTCTGCGCTGACAACATTCAACTGAATATGATGGCCGTCGAGTTTAAAGTATGACCTGATGAGGTGCGCAAGTTTGTTTACCCCATCTCCATCAGCCAAAAGATGAGGAGTGAACTTCTGATTGAGAAGAGTTCCTCCAGTGCGCAAATGGTCTATTTTGGCTGCAGATTGAATCACGGCTGTTGGTCCTTTCCTGTCAGATCCTTGAACCGGAGAGATTCCCTCCGAAAGAGGCTCCGCAGCCTTTCTCCCATCGGGAGTGGCATTAACCACTTTACCGAAATAGACATGAACTGTCGTGGGCAGAAGATTGATCTGATAAAATCCTCCCTTGGTATTCGGTCTTCCACTGACTGCTTCATAGTAGGTTTCAAAAATCGACCTCGTGAGTTCATCCGCGTAATCATCATCATTCCCATATTTGGGAGATTTATTCAGGAATCTCTGACGCAGAGGTTCGCTTCCTTTGAAATTGTTTTTTAGGGCTTTCAAAAGACCTTTCATGCTGATGTGTTTCTTGTCAAAAACATTGTATTTTACGGAAGCGAGCACATCGGTCAACGTTCCCACGCCCACACCCTGGATATAAGACGTGTTGTACCGGGCTCCTCCGTCATGATAATCTTTCCCGGTGGTTATACAGTCATCTATGAGTATAGAAAGGAAAGGAGATGGGAGGTATTCGGCATACAACCTTTCAATAATATTATTTCCCCTGACTTTAACATCCACAAAATGACGGACCTGCTTTTTGAACGCATCGAACAGCTCCTCGAATGAGCGGAGTGATGCCGGGTCACCTGTTCTCAACCCGATCTCTTTTCCTGACCTGGGATCGATTCCGTTGTTCAGTGTGACCTCAAAAACCTTTGGAAGGTTGAAATATCCAGTAAGGTTATAATTCTCTTTTCCAAAAGCACCAGTCTCCACACAGCCGCTGGCTCCCCCGTTTCGCGCATCCTGGATGGATTTTCCCTGCCTCACGAGTTCTTGAACGATGGCGTCAGTGTTGAAAATCGACGGCTGTCCAAAACCAGTTTTCACAATCTTCAGCGCCCGTTTCAGGAAACTATCGGGTGTCTTCTTGCTGATCTGCACCATGGAACTCGGCTGCAAAATCCTCATCTCCTCGACCACATCGAGAATAAGGTAGGAAAGCTCATTCACAGCATTCGAGCCATCGGGTTTGACTCCGCCTGTGTTGATCAAGGCAAAATCCGTATACGTACCGCTCTCTTTTGCCGTCACGCCGACTTTCGGAGGCGCGGGTTGATTATTGAACTTGATCCAGAACGACTGCAAAAGTTCCTTCGCTTTCTCGTTGGTCAGAGTCCTCTTCTCCAGTCCTTTTTTGTAGAAGGGATAAAGATGCTGGTCAATCCTTCCCGGATTAAAGGAATCCCAGGTGTTGAGTTCGGTGATCACGCCCAGATGCACAAACCAATAATACTGCAAGGCCTCCCAGAAATCCCTGGGAGGTTTGGCCGGAACTCGGGAACAGTTTCTGGCGATCCTCTCCAACTCCTTTTTTTTCTGTGGAATTTTTTCCTTTTCCGCCAGCTTTCTGGTTTTCTCCGCATAGCGCTCGGCAAACATGATCAGAGCATCGGCGCAGATAGACATTGCCCTGAGCTCTTCTCTTTCGTTATAGGCATCCGGGTCATTTAAAAAATCAAGGCTCTGGATACTTTTCTGGATATCTCCCTTAAAATCAATAAATCCCTTTTTGTAGATTTTATCGTCTAATACAGTGTGTCCGGGTGCTCTCTGCTCCATGAATTCAGTAAAGACTCCCGCTTCAAACGCAGCTTTCCATCCCTTGGACATCTCGTTGAAAATCCTGTCTCTGATTGACTTCCCTCTCCAGAAAGGAATGATCTCTTCTTTGTACAGTTTTTTCGTTTTCTCATCGACTGAAAAGGATGTTTTTTTTCGCGTATCCAGTATCCTGAGGTCTTTGAGACTGTGTGCAGTGATCTCAGGGTAAGTCGGAGTGGCCTTCGGAGCAGGGCCCCTTTCTCCCACGATGAGTTCTCCCTCATTGATACAGAGAGTCTTGTGTTCAAGAATATACTTGAAGGCCAATGCTCTCTGAACAGGGATAGAGAATTTTTTAACTTCATCGCTCTTGTAAAATTCCGTGACGAGCTTGGCTCGCTCCGGAGACAAATATGGCTTTATGCTCAAGCTCTGCTTTCTTAAGCGTTTTATCCTTTCATTCATTCTTTATCCTCCTGTTTTGACAGAAAAGCCGGATTCAACCAAGAGCTGTTTTATCTCATCGATCCTATCATTTGCCGGGGGCTGGAATGTTTTCAAAGCGTCTTCTTTTCTGAGATTTTTGTATTTCTCGCAGCCTCCTTTGTGATAGGGCAAGAGATTGATGTGTTTTATGTTTTTGAGAGTCTTCAAATATTCTACGAACGACTCAACACTCTGTTCATTATCATTGATTCCCGATATGAGTGGAATCCGAACATTTACAGGCGTTTCTTTTTTTGAGAGTTTTCGCAAGTTTTCCAGGATGATTGTGTTGGATACTCCGGTGTATTTTTTGTGCTTTTCATCATCCATGATTTTGATGTCATATAAAAACAAATCCACTTGATCGCTGATTCTCTCTAAATCCGCAAAGGCGACATATCCTGAAGTATCCAGAGTGGTATGAATATTTTTCTGTTTGATCTCAGTGAGGAGCGCCTCTACAAAATCAAGCTGCATCAATGGTTCACCCCCGGAGAAAGTGATCCCTCCACCTGATTCCTCAAAGAACACCCGGTCTCTTTCAATCTCTTCCAATGCATCATTAACAGTGACTTCCCGTCCGACCACCTCAAGAGCATCATAAACACAGACTTCCTCACACTTCCTGCAGAAGTCACATCTTTCTGTATCAAACTCTATTGAAGTCCCCTTCTTTGAAATGGCTCCCTGCGGACAGGCATGAACACAGGCGTCGCAATCCTCTGCACATCGTTTGGACCTCAGAAGGATTTCAGGCATGGATTCTATTCCTTCCGGATTCTGACACCATTGACACTGTAGAGGGCATCCTTTAAGGAAAACAGTCGTCCGGATTCCAGGTCCGTCATGGATCGCATAGCGCTTGACATCGAAAATTATGCCTTTCTTCATC
>DAOVAM010000243.1 GCA_030671065.1 Candidatus Aminicenantota bacterium | reverse complement strand
TGTTAATAGTGAGACAGGAAAAAAGGAAGAGTAGAGCCAAGCTGGCTGATACGAATTTTAAAGATTTTAATCTCATTTACACCCTCTCCTAAATAAATTTTTAAATCCCGACCTATTCATAACTCATGAGGTCTGAATATGTTATGAATAATCCAGATTGAATAATTATATCACAATTCCTTCTTTTTAGTTGTGGCTCCTTCAGACTGGCCAATTCTATTGACTCGATCCATCATGTCTTTAAATCGAATTCGATTCCGTGTTTTTTTATTTACCACACTGATTCCAAAAAGCCAAGACCTCTTGACCAGATACTCCACTCCCTTCTCCCGGATCGTCCCATTCAGGGTGAATATATCATTCTTCAACGAACAAACGATACCTATTTTTGCGTACCCGAACTCAGAAACAAATCGTGTTAATCCCTTGCTTGAAGCGAGTGAGCTGCCTTCTCCTGAACTGATGATGGACAGGTCATTGACCGCTCCCAGACTGAACTTCTGCGGAACTCTTTTTTTCTTGACCGACTCCAGGGAAAGCATAAAACTTTCCGGTTGACCGTAAGAAAAAGCAAGGTCTTTGACCTCTCCTCTTAAAATCCCTGTCACTCTGCCGAAGGGAATGGAATCCGTGAGCTTCTCCAAATTCAAATCATCAAATTTTACATCACAGGAAATCGTTCGGTTCTTGGTGAAAGGCTTTGTGATTTTTATGTTCTCTACAAAAATACTCGTATCGAACATTTCAACCTCGGCCTGTCCTTCCGTGAAAATTTCATCAGGACTCAGCACGACTCGAGGAAAATCCGCCCGCACAGTGCCACTCAGGCTGAATTGCTCTGACTGCACAGGAAGCTTCGAAAGATCCAGACCACTCAGAAAAAACGAGAGAGTGCCGTTGATACTCGGAATTTCAGGATCTATGGAAAAAACAGACTCCCCTAATGTGGCTTTCCCATCGAAAACATCAAGGGTCAAAGGTTCGAGCATGAACATGTTTTTTCCAACATGAAAATCCAGCTGGAATGGCGCAATAGAAAGAGAAGGACTCTCGAACGTATTGACCCTGAAATATCCTTTCCTCAATACGGGATCTTCTTCGCCATTTTTTTGGACAGGATTTTCATAATAAAAAGGGATTTCAACCTGCATCCCATCAATTAAAAGTTTTTTATCTTCATTTCTAATCGAACCGTCCTTAATCCCGAACTGTCCTTCAAGGGACAGACTTCCTTTTTCTTGCTGCAGCCGGACTTGCACCTCGGTATCGCCCCCAAGATCCAAAGCATACTCTTCAATCGGCTGCCCTTGAGATAAAAAAGCATACAGGGAACCGAGGTCCAATTTGGAGGCAGAGATGCGCAAATCCAAAAGAGAGCTCTCTTGGAAGCTCATCGATCCTTTGACGTTTATTTTTCCTTCAGAAAAAAGTGAAGTCTCGATGGATAAATCATCGAGCTTGCGGAGAGGAATATGATAGACACCGGACATCTTCATGCGGAAAGGGCTTTGACTCCAGTCCACATAATATTCATTCCAGAGAGATTCTCCCGTAGAAAGGTCCACATCAGCCAAAAATGTCATAAGCTGATTCGTTAAATTGTATTTCCCTTCGAGAACGATTTTTTGATGGAGAGCTTCGCTTGCAAAAGTAAAAGAGGGATTGTGGAATCCCCCGCCGGAAAGATTTAAGGTGCTTGATACATTCCATTCCTCATTGCTCTTTGGAGACTGGCTGGCTCTTATATCGAAATCAAAATGACCCATTGGCTCCAATTCCAATACGCTTTCCGGAATAAATGAGGAAAACAGGTTCATCATTTCTGCTGAATCCAATTTCGAGCCTTTCAGATGCACAGATTTCTCTCCTTGAGGCTGAAGGTCAACAACCGCATTCAACTGAACTGGAGTGAGAGGGGGAATCTGGAATTCAAGTCGGTCCAGAATCACTTTCTTTTTGATGATATCCATGTGGCCTTGTCCGTCGAACCGTACATTATTCAAATCAACCTTCTTGTCTTCTGAAGAAAACGAAAGACTCAAAAGACTGCCGTTGAATCGGGATAGGTTCAAAGAAGAGCTCGTTCCCTCGAGTGAAATCCCGAGTGCGAAATCCTTTATACTTAAATTGTCCCGTGATACATTCCCCTTTCCGATCTCTAATTCCCCTGAAAGTCTCATATCAGGAGGAGAGCCGCTCGCTTTGAATTCTCCTGAAACCGAGCTGTCAAAAGTGAAGGCAGATGTCACGCATTGGATTTGAGAGGGATCGATTCTCATCATCCCCTTAAGGCTTGTTTTTTCTTCTGAAGGAGTGCGGATGGACCGGTATTCGCCTTCCACATAAGCGGAACCATCTACTGCTAAAGATTCTATTTGAGAAGGAATGTACTGCATCAGATAAGGTCTGAACAGCGTGTATGCTTTATTCAAATCTCTTAAATGTATTTGAGCAAAAGATACGATCGAGATTTCCTTGCCCCTGCTCACGCTCAAAGAGGATGAGGCCTGTATGAGAGAGGGAACCGTTATTTCGAATTGGGGAACAGATATAGTCTTTTTATCCAGCTGGAATTCACCTTTCACCCTCAAAGCGATTTCTGATAACTGTAGAGGATTTCTCCTGAAATCGAATTTCGAAGGTTTGAGTACGATATCTCCTTCAAAGCCCAACAGCTCCAGGAGAGAAAATTTTCCTGACGATCGTAAGGATGCTTCGAAGAAGAGCGTGTGGGGCTCGCTATCTATTTCGATTTTCTCACTACTCAGAGAATAAACAAATTCTCCTTGATTCTCTGAGTCTGCGACCTTAAAACTGCATCTTTCCAGGTTAGCGGTTTGAGTAGGAGTGATATACTGGATAGAAAAATTCTGTAGATCCAATTTCTCAAAATAGCTCAATGCTTCAGAAAGTTGTTGCATGTACATCTGATAATCAGTCTCAACTTCTTCATCGATTTCTTTTATATGGACACGAAAGTTCGCACCAGTAACATCAATGGTTTGAAGAAAAGGCCTTTTTTTCCTGAGCAGCCGGCCAAGCTGGCCTTTGACCTCCAAATCATCCAGAAAAACTTCCACTTCCATTTCCCCAATTTCCTGAAAAACTGTGACCGAATCGGCCTGGACACTCAAAGGGAAAAGGCTATAATCGAGCTTCTCAATCTTCAACTGCGTTCCATTTCTTTTTGCAACGGACTTTTCCAGATAATTTTTTACGAAGGATTTATTGAAGTAGATAAATAAAAATGAAATAATCAGAAGAATCGCGAATGATGAAAATAAAATCCCGCTTATGATGAAAATCTTCTTCAGTTTCTTTTTCATAAGACTATAAACGAGGACGTTCCCCACGAATCTTTTCGTTCAAACTGGCTTGCTCAATGACCATGGCCATTTGGCATCCAATCGCCTTGAATGGTTTTTTCCTTAATCGTGTTGTGATTCCATATGAATATAGCAAAACCGGCTTTGCGTTGTCCAGAATTCAC
>DAOVAM010000097.1 GCA_030671065.1 Candidatus Aminicenantota bacterium | reverse complement strand
AGGATTAAACGTGACCAAACGAGAAAAAAATTCAGACAGATTCCACCGCTTTCCCCCTTTTTCTTGATCCATTTTCCCAGAGGAACCCACTGTATCCATCTGCGAAATGGCACGGTTGAATCCCGGAGCGAGGAACCGGATAACCACAACTACACTCACAACAGGTACGATCAATCCCAACAGTGAAAGAACCAGCTTGGGGCTACTCAGGTCACCAGTCACAGCCGCGTCGATGGGTGCGGCCATCCATGCAGGAGGAACAAAATAGGTCCACCACTGAATCGGGAAGGAGAAATTCTTGAGAGTATCAAATTCAATCATACGGGGAAGGAGCTGGTAACTGCCCATGGCAAAGGCCGCCATAAAAATCTGGAAGTAGAGGATAATGTCCCGGAAAACCTCTCCGCTGGAAATCTTCATCAGCAGAAGATAAAACACATTCGCCACAAACACCACGAACAAAACAGATAAAATCAGACAAAGGAAAAAAACAAGTGTGAACACAGGGCCGAATTTGATCGTCCCGATAACGATCGACGCTGCGGACAGAGAGAGTGTTATCAGCATGATATAGATCACGATATGCGCCAGCCGGGCCACCACCAATGTCCGACTGTCGAGGGGTCTAGGAAGGAGAATGGCATTATCTGTTGTATCCAGGAGAACTGAAGTAAAATCCGAAATTAAAGCAACTGCGGTCATGACCATGATGATGGCAAAAACCAAAACCATGGAGACAAACAAGGATTGTATTCCCAAAAGCATGATCCCTGCAAAGATTCCCATAAAGGCATACACTACAGCCACCCATACCAAAGAATTGGACATCTGTTTTTTACTTTTTCTCTGAACGATAGATTTTTCCTGCCGGTTATCGTCGGTTAATTTTGCCCACAAGAGGATCCTGAATTTCTCATAATCCACCTTCAGTAAACGGAATAATCCCTTGAACAGGTCCATTATATTGAGAATGAAGTCCGTCATTTAGCTTATTCTCCGTGGAGGGCTGAAATAATGTCTTGTGCTTTTTCTGCATGTCCACTGCTCCCTGTCAATCGCGAAAAAATTCGTTCCAAGGACTTCCCTTTGTTCATGGCCTGCAGTTCATCAAACGTGCCGTTAGCAATGATTGCCCCATCATCGATGATAATGATCCGGTTGCAGATACGCTCGACCACGTCCATAACATGGGAACAGTAGAATATGGTCTTTCCTTCTGCTGCAAGTTGAGCAAGGATTTCTTTGATCACGATGGCTGTGTTGGCATCCAATCCTGCGAGCGGCTCATCCAGGAAAAGAATATCCGGATCATGAATCATACCAGCGATGATCAGTGTTTTTTGTTTCATCCCTTTGGAGAAGGCATTCATGCGCACGTTGGCTTCAGATTTAAGGCCGAATAGCTCGAGCATTTTTAGGGAACGGGCTTCAATTTCCTTCTGGGAAATTCCATAGATCTGGCCAATGAACCTAAGATATTCCATGGGTGTGAGGGTGTCATACAGAGCAGCTGTTTCAGGAACATAACCGATTCTCTGTTTGACTTCGAGTGGATTCTCCGCTACGTTTACTCCGAACACTGTGACCTCTCCTTCAAAATCAGGCAGCATTCCGATGAGAATTTTTACTGTTGTTGTTTTTCCGGCCCCGTTCGGTCCGATGTAACCGATTATCTGGCCTGGGAAGATGTCTAAATCAATACCGCAAAGCACTAAGTTCTTCCCATCATAGCTTTTTTTTAATCCCTTCATGGTAATAATGGGCTGAGTAGAATTCATGTGTCTTCCTTTCAATTGATTTTACTTTTATTATTTGTTCCAGTTCATTTTTCCATCGCATGCTTTAAAATTTAGTCTTCATTCTAAATGGGATTGACAATAATTTCAATCACCAGAAATCCACGCCCTTTGCATTGCAATAACCGGTCTTTTTTGATAATTAGAAGATACTAGATCTCACATGCAAAAAAGTCATGATCATCCCGATTAGGAAAGGAGGACTCCATGAATACTTCGAACAGGACTCTGAATAATCTTTTTAGTCTCTTTATCCTGGTTTCATTACTAGCCTGTTTTCACCTGCCCGGGCTTGCAGAGAAAAGACCGTTTATGGTCGGTGATTCCCTGAGGGCCAAATCTTTCAGTCCCCAGGACATCACCAAAGATGGTCGATTCATTGCCGGTGTTGTCAGTATTCGCAAAGACCGCCTGGGAGCCGACCATAAACGCTATCGAGACCCGACCTACATCTCTCCCCGCCCGGTGGAAGTGGTCATCCTGGATACCGAGAGCCAGAAAAGCCACTCTCTGTTTAAAGGCAAAGTCCAGGTGCGATCTTTATCCTGGTCACCAGATGGAAAAACGCTGGCTTTCTTCCTCCGCAAAGGAGACCAATTCTACCTGCAGACCTACGACAGGGAAAATAGAAAGTTAAAAGAAATAAACCTCAAAACCCAAAAGAACATCGCTACTAACTCCTTCTTGATCTGGACGAACGACAGTGCCTCGCTTCTTCTTGTACTGCGTGAAGAGGGATGGGAAGAAAAATCACGCCAAATATTCAAAGAAGCGACTGTGGGCCCGATCATCGTCTATGATTCCCGGGAACCCTTTCTCAAGTGGGATGTCATCCGGGATCAGGCTCAGCTGCAGGTGCCGGCAAAAGTGAACCTCAAAACCCGGAGTGTCATGGAATTGCTTCCAGAAAGTCGCTACAGCAACGTGAAATTGGCGAAGGATGATTCCTTCCTGACGTATGTCGAAACCTTCCCCACAAAGACTGAGTACGGTCAGAACTATTACCGCCAGGGGGGACGGGAATACGAACTTTTTCAACTCAATTTTAAAGAACCTCTTGAATCCAAATCACTGATCAAAAGAGGGAAAAAGCGCCTTAACCTTTCCTGGAACGAGGACAACACAGTGTTTGCCTGGGCGGACGAAGGCGATATATTCGTGCAATCCGTGGATGAAACTGAATCCCGCAACTTGACCAAAGACAAAGTCAAGCCAGACAAAGATGATACAGAGGATAAAGAGAAGGATAAGACAAGCACAGATGCTGAGAAAAAAGAGAAAGAGAAGAAAGTGCGTTTTTCCCTGATGAGGTTCAGTCCTGACAGCTCCAAACTTCTTGCCAGCACCGAAAAAGGATACTGGCTCATCGATCATAAGAGTGAAGAGTTGGAAATGGTCTATGAATTTCCAGAAAAGAAAGAAGATCAAGAGACAGGCCGAGGTTCCTCACCCACACAAAGAGTCGTTGCCTGGAGTCCTGACGGAAGATATCTTTACATGACATACTCTGCCAAGGACAAGTGGGAGCGCGGTTTCACCCGGTATGATTTGACTGAACGACACATGCAGGACCTTGTTAAAGACAGCAACCTCTACCGCAGTCTGCGGATGTCCAAAGACGGCCAGAAGTTTTTCTTCAGCTTTTCCGATGGAGATCTACCCAATGATCTGTACATGACGAGTAGGGATTTCAGTCAAAAAACACGTTTGACAGAGATGAACCCATGGATTTTGGAGAAAAAGCTGACAAAGAGTGAACTCGTCAAATACCTGGATGTGGATGGAGAAGAACTCTATGGAATCCTGTATTATCCTGTTGATTATGAACCCGGGAAAAAATACCCTCTTGTGTGCGAGATATATGAACGATTCTTTGATAACGGATTCAATGCCAACATGAATATCATCACTAACCAGGGATGGTTTGGATTGAGACCTTCGGTCAACCTTGAAATCGGCTATCCCGGAGAATCCTGGGTCAAAGGCGTGACCTCTGTGATCAATAAGCTGATTGAACGAGGTCTGATCGACCCGAAAAAAGTGGGTGTTCATGGAACCAGCTACGGCGGATATGCGACCTCTTTGCTGATCACTCAAACTGATCGATTTGCCGCTGCTGTCAACATCTCAGGAAAAGTGAACATCATCAGCTTCCTGGGGGACAGCCCGCGCATCGGACACCGGAACTATGGAGCCGCTGAAGCGGGACAGGACCGCATCGGTCAGACTCTCTGGGAAGCCCCTCTGAAGTACATCAACCACTCGGCCGTGATGTTTGCTGACAGGATCAAAACGCCTCATCTCTTGATCACAGGAGAGGGAGACTGGAACGTGCCTGCTGGCAATACCAGAGAGTTGTACTACGCCCTTCGCAGATTGGGGAAAGAATGCGTCTGGGTCAATTACTGGAATGACGGACACGGTCTTGGGCGCGCAGTCGATGGAGCGACCTACCTCGATAAATGGAACCGCATCCTCGATTGGTACAAGACCTATTTTGCCAAGGCCGATGAAAAAGATACAAAAAAATGATGAGGAGGGAGCAAAATGTTTAAACAACATCTCGCAAAAATTGCATTACTTACGCTAATGGGAATGATCCTTTCAACACTCTCGATGCCAGCAGCTGTAGAAAAGGAAGATTCCCTGCCCACGTTAAAAACAAAAGCAAACACCATTGCAGTATTTAAGAATGGGCTTGGTTTTTTCATCAGAGAGGGAGAAGTTGAATTGAAAAACAGATGGGCAGTCACAGAGTATGTTCCACAGGCCACATTAGGTTCATTGTGGATCGGCTCTTTGGATAAGGATGCTCAATTGGATGAAGTCATCGGTTTTTTTGAGGACGTAGAAAGCAAGACTGAAGCCATCACCCTTCAAGAACTGCTTAAATTAAATATCGGGAAAAAAGCAAAAATCACTGCGAACAACAAAATTATCGAAGGCACAATAAAATCAGTTCCTGAAAAAAGAATGCCATATCAAGAAGGACCTCAGCAGCGTGTTCAACCTCAACCGGGCGCGATCGCTATAATCAGCACCAAGGATGGCGATATCGTTATAAATAAGAATGCTGTCTCGAGAATTGAATTCGCTTCCAGCTACTCCACTCAAACTCTGAGTAAAGGAAAAGCAAAACGAATTAAATTCAAGCTCGACACCAGCAGGAACAAAGCGAAACTCAGCCTATCTTATTTGCAGAAGGGCATCAGCTGGATTCCGAGTTATCTGGTTAATATTGAAGACTCTAAGAAAGCTCGAATAACCATGAAAGCGACCCTTATCAACGATATAGAAAACCTGGAGAATGTCGATGCGTTCTTTGTTGTTGGTTACCCCAATTTTATGTACGCCGATATTCTCTCTCCACTCGCATTAGACCAAGTTCTCAGCCAGTTCATTGCAGGTTTAGAAGCTGGGGGCAGACGCCGAGCGGAGTACAGCCAGATGTCAAACATCATGAGACAAAGCGCGCCTGCTGCGTTTAGGGAGGAATCCCGCAATCTGCCTTTGGATTATGGCTACGCCGCTATAAAGGGCGTCCCGGGAGCTTCTGAAGAAGACCTTTTCCTCTACCATAAAAAGGGCATCAGTTTGAACAAAGGAGAACGTGCCTATTACCATATTTTCTCTCAGGAAGTGGATTATAAGCACATTTACGAATGGAATGTTCCGGATACTCTCAATGTCGATCCGAGAGGATATCAGCAATCCAGACAGCCGCAAACGGACAGAGAACAGGTCTGGCATTCCATTAAGCTGGAAAACTCTACTGATTATCCCTGGACAACCGCACCGGCTTTGACAGTCAGCGGCTGGAAACCCCTGGCACAGGATACGATCAACTACACTCCCAAAACCACCAAGACAAACTTGAAGTTAACGGTTGCGACTGATATCAAAACGAACAGGCGTGAATACGAAATGGAGAGACAGCGAGATGTCAGGCTCTACCGCAGTTCCTACGATCTGGTTACGGTAAAGGGAGAATTGTACATCAAAAACGCCAAATCCAAAGATGTCACCATGGAGATCAAAAAGAAAGTGACGGGTGAAGTTCTTGAAGTCAGCCATAACGGCAAGATAGAGAAGGTGGCTGAAGGGCTGAGAGGAGTGAATTTCAATTCCTTCATTTCCTGGGAAATTCCGGTTAAGGCAGGTGAAGAAACCGAGGTCACATATACCTATAAAGTCTACATCCGCCACTAGAGCGATTGTGCAATGCTTTGAGAAACGCTGAAAGTGTTGCCTAAGCTTAGATCAGGCCTTCTTCTCTCAATTGCTTAAGAACAAACTGATACGCTTTCTTCCCCTGGAACTTGAGTTTTCCCGATGAAGAGACAACAATAAAATGAGGAATGCTTCTCAGCTTAAACTGCCTTGCTGCAGGGGACTGCCAATCAATTCCGGTCACCCCGCTTCTGTTGATATCGACCTTCACGACAGCAATATCTCCTCTCCTGTCAGCGAGCTTTTTGAGTAGTGGAGCTATCCGTACGCAAGGGGGACAGTACTCGCTGTAAAGGTCAACAATATTGGTCTCACCCGCCACTAACATTTCCTCGAGATAAACAGGACCGTCATTCATGTAGGAAGGGATGCTTTCCCTTTCCTTGGAAAACAACGAATACGCTCCATAAATAACAAGAGCTCCGAGGAACACAAACAGAATCTTAATGACAAAACCATTCCCAGAAGTGAAAGTCACAGACCTTGATCGTTTGGAACTGGGATCAGAAGCCAATTTCTCACCACAGTGAACACATGTTATGGAACTGGGAGAAAATCTATCACAATGCGGACAGTGCATAATTCCTCCTTTTATTCAGCCATTGGCTGATACCTAATAAACATAAGAATTTTATTTTTATACTCAAAATAATCCTCTTATTATTTTGCCTCATTTTGACCTGCCATCACTGTAGGGCACCACTCTTTTTTTTATTTGATATAACCCAAAGATCTGAAATCTTCTAGCTTCTTTCTGAGTTGGAGCTGTTTTTGCTCTTGCATAAGGAGATTGTCCCTTTTGAATGTCTGAAGGAGCCGTTTGGTTTCCTTAAATATGTCTGTTCGGTTGTTGAGCAGGTCTTGCGATTCTTTAAAATCCGCCTGGATATTATAAAGCTCGTATTCTTTTTCAAGTTCAGGATATTTGAATTCCGTGAGTTTCCCTAGTGGTTGAAAGAAAGTACTGTTGTATCTTTCGGAAGTGTTTTGGATCAACTTCCACCCATCTTTGTACACGCCTCTTTCTCTCCGCCTCGAAGAAGACCTTCAAAGTAAAAAATCCTTTCTGGTTTTCGATCATTCAGGATCGCTGGAAGCAGATCTCTTCCCCTTATTTCGTGATCAAAGTCGATTCTAGCCAGGCTAAGTATGGTCGGGAAGAGATCGATCAACGAAACCGGAAAAGCATCTTTTTTAACAGGAAGAATCGTAGGATATCTGATTAGAAGGGAAACATGAAGAAGCTCGTTGTAAAGTGTATGGCCGTGGCCGAAACTCCCGTGCCTCCAGAATTCCTCTCCATGATCTGACAACAAAATAACAATTGT
>DAOVAM010000114.1 GCA_030671065.1 Candidatus Aminicenantota bacterium | reverse complement strand
CGTTGGGCGGGATGGGTAGGAATCCTGGTATCGTTCGTCGGATTCTTTCTGATCATCACCCAGCAGGGAGAAGGCTTTCAGTTGACATGGGAAAACGTGAGGGGAGACCTGATGATTTTCACGGGCAACCTTCTCTGGGCGGTCTACACTGTGTTTTCCAGACCTTTCCTGGACAGGATATCACCGCTGAAATGGACGTCCCTGACCCTGGTATTCGGGACAGCGTTTTATCTCCCGTTTGCCGCACCGGCCATCTTCCGAATCCCTTGGAAAGAGATCTCCTTTCAAGGCTGGGCCTCCCTTCTCTACTCCGGTTTGTTCGCCATCGCGGTGAGTTATGTGATCTGGTACACTTCGGTGAAGCGTATAGGCAACTCCAAGACAGCGATATACGGGAACATCAACGTCGTGTTTTCTGTGTCGATTGCATATGTCTTCCTGGCCGAAAGGATCACTCCTCTCCAGGTATGCGGCGCCGTTGTTATTTTTGCGGGTGTCTACCTCACGCGTTTCGGGTATCGGTTTTTTCAGAAGAGAGAATAATAAGAACTATCTGAACAGTTTAATTTGAGTATTGCTTAGAGATTGAAGATGATTCGAGGCAACATATTTTATTTTAAACAGACAAGCGAGTTATTTGATATAACCCAGAGATTTAAGGTCCTTCAGCTTTTTCTCGAGGTCTTTCGCTTCGGACTTTCTGGAATCCATCGATTCAGACTTGAACAATTCCAGATAGGTCTTCAACCTGTCAGCAATTTGCGGGAATTCATCGATCAGATTGTGTTGTTCTTGAGAATCTAAATTCGTGTTGTAAAGTTCATATCCCTTCTCATACTCAGGCATGATGTATGGTGTCATTTCAAGAAAGAGGTCCATTGCTTTTTCATGTCTTATGCCGGTGTTTTCGATCAGTTTCCAGCCGTCCTTTATGACTCCTTTTTTTTCAGCTCCGAATCCGATAGCTTCAAAAAAGATCTTTTCTTTCTTTGGCTCACGGATTTTCGAATCTAGGATTATATTCCGTCCTGTCAGGCTAAAATTGTTTTTAATACCGCAGAGCCATAAAAGCGAGGGAGTCAGGTCAAGCAGATTCACGCAGGTTTGAATCCGTTTCGGCGGGAGTTTTGAAGAATATTTGATGATTAAGGGAACATGGATCACTTCCTTATACAGTGTGTGCCCGTGCTCAAAGCCGTTGTGTTCCCAGAATTCCTCCCCATGGTCGGATGTCAAAACGATGATTGTGTTGTTGAAAATGCCGAGCTTTTTCAGCGTGTTGATCATCTGTCCGATGTGATGATCAAAATATCTGATTTCCGCATCGTATATGTTGATGAGGTGCTGTTTATCTTGACGTGAAAGGCCGATTTCATTGAGTATTCGGATCTCATAGGCCCCAGTTACACCATCCAGCACCGAGTCAATCTTCTCTGGCTCGAATGTTTTTTTGAAGTCCTGGGGAGCCTCGTAGGGAAGGTGGACATCCATAAAATGGAGGTAGGCGAAAAACGGCTTATTCTTGTTCCTTGTGACCCATGAATTGAACTTATCCGTCACTTTTTCTGCTTTGTCGTTAATGATTTCATCAAAGTGCTGAAAGCCCTGATGAAAGTTGTAATATTCTGTGAGCAGAACGTTTGTCTGGACGGCAAAAGTCGAATAGTTGCAGTTGCGAAAGATCTCTGCCAATGTCAGAAAAGAATTATCCAGGTTGTCTTCCCAGTAGAATGCCTGATGTTGATGAGGATAGAGTGAGGTGAAGAGACTTCCCATCGAGGGCCTTGTCCAGGGAGAATTGCTCATTGCGTTTTCAAACAGGAGGGCCTCTACTGCGAACTGGTCCATGAAGGGGGAGGTCGGTCTGTTGTAGCCGTAGCAGCCAAGATGGTCAGCCCGGAGAGTGTCGCAGACAAGAAGAAGAACGTTCGGACGGGAATGGGAGGGAAAGATCTTCTGGCTCAAGACGGTTAGATTAAGGAGTACGAACACCGTAATGATGAAGACCGCTGTAATTCTCATTCCCCTGGATCCGGTAAAATTCAAGAGTTTAAATTTGACTCTCTTGAAATCAATTTTATCTATCCGGAGAGCAAGAAAAAAAAGAAAGAGAATGAATGCGGAATGACCGAGAAAGAACGGGACATTGGTGATCGGACTGCGGGCATGCTCGATGATCTGATAGATCAAATAAGCAAATATCAGGATAAAACAGGACCCTTTGATTAAAGGTGTCGTTTCCTTCTTAGTCATGATTTTGAAGTCGAAGTAAGGCGAAAGAAATTTTTTCCGGAGAAAGAGAACGAAGCCGATGAACAGTATCAACACGATAGATATTCCGAGACCGATGATGACACCTTTATTCATGAACTCGGTCAGATTGAAAAGGATAAGGCGATGCATCCGATAATGAAAGTATTGGTGGGATAAGCTCACTTGGAGAGCTTTGACTAGCCCGCTAAAAAATCCACCGATGATTCCGACTGCGAATATTTTAAGAACGGTTTTAGGTTTCATTGCCCTATACCTCTTTTGCTATTTACTAAAAAGAATTTTTTTCCGTGCGAAAAAATTCCAGAAGAACACCACGACTGTTGAGAATACCTTGGATATCAAATAATGAAAATGGGCTGTCTCTGTGAAAAACCAAATAATGACTTCATTCAGACCCAGCCCGACCAGACCGATGATCGAGAATATGATGAACTCTAATCTCTTATCGGCGACTGTTCTCTTGGAAAAAACCCAGAAAATGCTGAGAGTGTAATTGGTGATGAGTCCCAGAGTGAAGGCGATGGCGGCAGAGATTAGATAATGGACTTTAACAATGTCTGTCAGAATAAAAAGGGAGCTGAAGTCCACGCTGTAGGCAATTCCGCCAACAAAAAAGTATTTGAAGAGTTGAACCGAAGTCTTGTCGCTTTTATTGAATAGGAAACCTCCTATTCGCTTGTTAACCGATTTGATTAGCGCATTATTTTTCAGGCTCATTGTTTCCAACCTTTGACAGCCAATTTTCTCTGAGAAGAATCTAAAAATCCATAGCTGCAGGATTTCTACTTCTCGATGGTCTCATGGTATTCATCGTCTATGTTGATATCCCAAACAGAAAACTCCTCACCTAAGATGTTTCGGATGGCGTACATGGCGCTCAGCATCGAATGGTCCTGGTTGTTGTACCTGTGGAGGCCGTTGCGTCCCATTGTCTGGAAATTTTTAAATCCCTCCAGGTAGTTTTGAATGATATCAACTCTTTCCAGGTATCCTTCATCATAGATCGGATATGTCTTGGGCGACTTGATGACCAGGCCGTCTATGATCTGTTCTCTTGAGGCAAACTTGAGCTTGACAGCCTCCTCTTTTGCCATTTTGATTAATTCTTTGTCGTTCTTTTTCCAGATATCATCTGTGTCAAAGCAGAAGTATTCCAGCCCAAGAGTGGTCATCTTGGGATCAGGGACCATCTCCGGGCTCCAATTTTTAAAGTTTTGAATCCGGCCGACTTGGACTTCTGGTGAATGGATATAGATCCAGTTATCCGGGAAGACGGAAGGTTTATCGATGATCAAGCCCACCGTGAAGAAATCGCGGTATTTCAGGTTTTGAGCGGCATCAAGGACTTCAACTGGTGCGTCCGGTTTTATGCCTTGAACCAGCTCTCTCAAAGGAATAGTGGATAAGAAATGATCTCCATTGATTTCTTGAAGAGAGCCGTTATTTTGTATTGTCAGGGATATGATTTTATCGCTTTTTCTGTTGAATTGGACCACAGGAGTGTTGAGATTGACTTTTCCTCCTTTTTTTTCGATGAGCTCCCGGGCTGCATTCCACATCTGTCCCGGACCTTTTCTCGGATACTGAAACTCGTCGATGAGAGTGGTGACACGACCTTTGCCAAGGAAACCGATCGAATTCAAGATGGCTTTACCAAGGGAGAGACTTTTGATCCTCTGGGCGGCCCAGTCTGCCTGGATTTCTTTGCAGGATATGCCCCAGACTTTCTCGGTGTAGGTCTTGAAGAATATGTTGAATAATTTTTTCCCGAACTTGTTAGAAATCCATTCTTCGAAATTTTTTACGTCTTTATACGGACAAATCTGAGATAAAATATAGCTCCACACGATGGAAACGGAGTTGATCAGGCCGAGATTTTTCAAGGCATTGAGCGGTTTTAAAGGGTAATAAAAAAAGTCATTGTTATAGTAGATCCTGGATAACCTGGGTCTGGTGAGAAAGTCTTCTTCCAGAATTTCATTCCAGATTTTCTTCACTTCCTGATACTTTGTGAAGAACCTGTGCCCTCCGACATCGAATAAGTAATCGTTATAATTGACGGTCTTGGAAATCCCCCCGACTTCCCTGTCTTTTTCGAAGACGACCGGATTTAGCCCCTTTTTACAGGCTTCATACGCAGCCGTCAGTCCGGCCGGCCCTGCTCCAGCAATGATAACATTCATGACATGTTTGTCCTTTCTCCTGGGATTAAAATCCCTTCTCAGGGAATATGTTGTACAATTTTATTTGGATTCGCTTTTCTAACCTATGCGTGATGATCCGTGCTTCCTCTATTCTTCCTGATTTTAAATAGCAGCTCACCAGATGGTTGAGTATCTGATTCCTCACTTCAGGTTGTTTCTCGATCTGGAGGGATGCTTCAAAATAGAAAGCGGCTGTCTCGTAGTCTTTTTGGTTTTTATGATTTTTTCCTGTTTCAAAAAGAGAGGAAACATCTACATTGAGGAAATCGTTCTGTTCGAAAATGTGATCGATGAATTTTGAATAGTCGGTTGAATACAAGTTATAAAATTTTTGAGGCCTGTCGATCAATTCGACAAATTTCTTTCCTTTTTCCGTAAAGTCTACGGGCTCTCCGTACGTGAGTTTCCCCCCTTCTTTCTTCATCGGGAGGAGCATTCCTTTTTCCAGTGTGCCCAGATAAAGATAGAATGTTCTCTCCGGAAAGCATTGTATGAGATTTAGGTTTTCTTTTCCTCTGTCCCGCGTATAGATGATATTATTTTCCAGTTGAGGGTCATTGTAGAGAAACCCGGATCCCCACCAGCCGTATGGAAAATACTCAATCGGATGATAGATGAATTTCATGATGACTAAGGCCTTATTCAGGTCGACAGACTCAAGTGTTCGATTGATGTTGGATGTGACAGCCGCGTATTTATTCGCGTATCCGTGGTAATACCATTCTGTTTCAGGAGGCCAGATCCAGCGGGGGAAGCGGATAAAAAAGGCGTAGGCAGTGAAAATAATCAAGGTGGAGACCAGTGCTTTATTGAGCGTGGCTCTATCGATTTTTTTGAATTTATCCAGGAATAACTTGGGGGCTTCGGTGAGTCCTCTTGCGCTGAGCAGTATGAGTATGGGCAGAGCCTCGAAGATCATCCTGGCGCCGATCAGAATGTAGGTCCCCCAAAAAAAGAAAAGGCTTATCAAGAGAGAGAAGAAGCCTGAAGTGAGGAGAAGGTCTTTTTTTCTGTATTCCGGGTTTATTTTCGCAAGGAAGAATAAGGGCACGATGGCAAAAAACGAAGATAAAGGCCAGCCGAATAAGTATTTATTTAAAGATCCTATGTAGTTGAACACCTGAGTGAACCCCAGGAATACGGTATGCGGGATATCAGTATACCCGGATTTACCAAAACCAATTCCGTGTGCCGTCCCGTGAGAGACTTCGTATCCGAATGTCAAGAAATTATCATTTGTCAAAGAGTTGTAGAAAAGAAGAGAAAAAATTGAAATCAGTAAGATTAGGGCAAATGCGGTCGCGTTTTTCAGGTTTCTTTTAAAATTCTTCAAGAGTTTGGCGGTGTAGAATATCAAAAAAGGAAGGGATATGAAAAAAGCCGCGTAAGGGCGAATGAGAATAACCATCCCTAATCCCAGGCCGGCAACCAAGCCGTTAGCCAACGATGGGTTTTTTAGGGAGCGGAACAGAAAAAGCAGGAATACGGAGGTGAAGAACATACAGCTGGTGTGAGACATCATAGTTGAAGACATCAGTAGAAACCAGATCGAGACCGAACCCAATACAGCAGAGAGGACGCCGACTTTTTCATCGTAGATTTCCTTTCCCAGGAAATAGAAAATAATGATGGAAAAAGCAGCAAAGAGGGGATTAACAATCCAGGGCGCTTTCAGGAGAAGGCCGAATACCAGCAGCAGGGGATAACCGAAAGGATACTGGCTGTACCATTTTCCGTTGTTGATCATGTGAGTAAAGTCAAAGAATTCCTTGCCGCAAGAAGACGGATAATAGAGTTTGCCTGACATGAAAATTTGAGCCTGGAACAGATAAACTATCTCATCGTTGATGTGAGGGATGTGCTCGAAGATGAAGTGAGAGATGAGATTCGTGAATATGAAAACTAGAAGTGCGCAGAGAACGACCGGCCAAGGAATCCGCATTTTTTTGAGAAGTGGATGTTTTTTCATAGTTTTGAGCTTCAATTTCTTTCGTCAAAGATGTTCGTCATTCGCATCTACTGTTCGCGTGGATTCGTGATTAAGAACGTCATATTAGTCGAAGATTTCGAGTATTCTTGCATAGTCCGAAGAGTAAATCAATCGCCTCTCGTGGTGAATCATGAGATGATTTTTGACGTGTTTTTTCATCTTCAGGGGTGAAATGCTGGGCTTCAGCATAAATCCCCATAGCTCTACTTAATGCCATAAATCTTGTGGAGCTGGAACGAAATCC